>JAIJJM010000799.1 GCA_022728415.1 Collinsella sp.
GCCGCAGCGTGTTCTCGTTTTGCATGTGCCCTGGTGGACAGGTTGTCGCGGCTTCTTCCGAGCAGGGCCATCTGTGCGTCAACGGTGCCAGCCTCAATGCCCGCGACGGGCGCAACGCAAATGCCGCCCTACTCGTTAACGTCACACCTGACGACCTTCCCGGCGATGATCCGCTCGCGGGCATTGAGCTTCAGCGCGCCTGCGAGCGAGCCGCCTATCGCCTGGGTGGTTCCAACTGGAACGCGCCGGCACAGCTCGTCGGAGATTTCCTTGCTAGACGCGCCAGCGCAGCACCCGGAAAGGTAAAACCAACCTATCCACTTGGCGTGACCTGGACGGCGATCGACGATGCCCTCCCGCAGCATATCGTCGAATCGCTTCGTTTGGGAATCCCCCTGCTCGGTAAGAAACTGCGTGGCTACGACCGCCCCGATGCGGTCCTCACTGGCGTGGAGACGCGTTCGAGCTCCCCAGTCACCGTCACCCGCGATCGAACATGCCACGCCGTGTCGACTCCGGGCCTTTACCCTTGCGGCGAGGGCGCCGGATATGCCGGCGGCATCATGAGCGCCGCCACCGACGGCATCCGTTGCGCTGAGGCGCTAATAGCAGACCTCTAGTGCACGGACTCCCGCGTCCGAACGACACAGGCCCCGAGCTCCACAGGGAACTCGGGACCTGTTCGCTACTTCCCGAATCGTGCACCCTGGCGTTTTCTGCCCGAAGCAAAGGTAGAGCCCTTGCGAGCCTGCGAACGCAAACGCTCGATCGTTTCGTCCTCAGATGCGCCCTCAAGCATCGCCCGAATCTGAACGACGGCATCGCGCAGACGTGCCGCCTCCTCAAAGTCCATGGCGGCGGAAGCGTTACGCATGTCTTCCTCCATGGTCTCGACAATCCGCACGAGCTCGTCATGCGGTAACCCTTCCAGCTGCTCGGCAAGCGTCTGCTCGGGTGCCGCCGTCTCCGGCGTGGCGCCCTCGCCGTTTTCGTCGGGTGTATAGAACGCACCGTGACCCAGCGAATCGCCTCTCGAGCGTCCCTTCGAGCCCACGGTCTTTTCGGCCTCGGCAATAAAGTTCGAAATGTCGTTAATGGCCTTGCGGACCGTCTTGGGCACAATGCCATGCTCTTCGTTGTATGCCATCTGAATCTCGCGACGGCGCTGCGTCTCCTCGATGGCTTCTTTCATCGAATCGGTCACAACGTCTGCATACATGATGACCTCACCGTCGGCATTACGGGCCGCACGGCCAATCGTCTGAATCAACGAACGACGGTTGCGCAAGAAGCCTTCCTTGTCAGCGTCGAGAATTGCCACCAGTGAGACCTCGGGAAGGTCTAGGCCCTCGCGAAGCAGGTTGATGCCAACGAGAACATCAATCTTTCCC
>JAIJJM010000800.1 GCA_022728415.1 Collinsella sp.
TCATAGCGCTCGAAGACCGAAAGCGCACGGCGCATAAAGCCAACACGGGGCTTGGTGCGGTCGCGAGCCACGTTGATGGCGACAAAACCGCGCTTGCCGGTCACGCCGGTAATGATGGGCTCGGCCTCACCCTCGTCAGCCGTCTCGCTAATGATGGTGCCGGGGTCCTGCGGCGCATTGGTGTTCTTGATGACCAGCGGAATACCCGCCTCACGCACGGGAAACACGGCCTCCTCGTGCAGGACGCTTGCGCCCATGTACGAAAGCTCGCGCAGCTCCTCGTAGGTAACGCGCGCAATGGGCTGAGCCTCGGGAACAATACGCGGATCGGCAGAATAAAAGCCCGAGACGTCGGTCCAGTTCTCGTACAGGTCGGCGCCCAGGCACTTGGCAAGGATCGAGCCCGAGATATCGCCGCCGCCACGGTCGAGCAGCTTGATCTGGCCCTCTCGCGTCGCGCCGTAGAAACCGGGCATAACAAAGCCGCCCTGCTGACCGTACTCCTGCACCAGCTCGGAGGTGCGGTTCATGCTGAGCGTACCGTCGTGATGGAACGCTACGACCGTCGCGGCGTCCAGGAACGGCAGGCCCAGGTACTCGGCCATCAGGCGGGCGGTAAAGTACTCGCCACGGCTCACGAGCTCCTCGGTGGAGTAGCCACCCGAGCGGGCGCGCTCGGCAAAGGCTGCGAACTCCTCGCGGATGGGATAGGCGAGCTCCAGCTCGTCAGCGATATCAAAATAGCGCTGACCAATGTCCTCGAGCAGCTCCTCGCACGACACGTGATACTTAACGTGCGCGTTAACCAGGTAGAGCAGGTCGGTCACCTTGGTGTCGCCCTTAAAGCGGCGACCGCAGGCGGAAACCACCACAAAACGGCGGGCAGGGTCGGCATCGACGATGGCCTTGATCTTCTTGAAGTGTTCGGCGTCGGCGACCGACGAGCCGCCAAACTTGGCAATTTTTATCATGGGCTGGAGGTTACCTTTCTAAAAGCCTCTGCAAACCTGTTTTGCGCGCTCTGATACCATGGTTTCACCGATTGGGACCAAGGCATCCGAGGAGCAGTGTTATATGGGAACTTATCATAGTACACGAGGACGCACTTTATCGTGCTCAAGTAAGGTGGCAATCCGTACCGGCATCGCTCCCGACGGGGGTTTGTTTGTCTCGGACGAGCTCGGCACCCAGCAGGTCGATATCAGCTCGCTTGCCGATAAATCGTACTTTGAAATCGCTCAAGATGTGTTGGGAATGTTACTGAACGATTACACGGACGAAGAAATTTCGGCCTGTGTGAATGAGGCATACCGCGGTACGTTTGCAAGCGATGAGGTCACGCCGCTCGTCAAACTCGACGCAGCGCCGGGCACCGACGCCCCTCAAACC
>JAIJJM010000801.1 GCA_022728415.1 Collinsella sp.
CTGCGATGGCGTCGGACAGAGGGGATGTAGTCATGCCTGTCTCGTAGATGACGTGACGGCCGGTGAACCGCCAAATATAGTCGTCGAAACTGCCGTACGACGTCTGGATATCCCGGAATGCGTTGGCATTGCCGACCGTCGCGACGATTTTGCGACGGTTGCGGATGATGCCCGGATCGTTCATGAGTTCGGCGATCTTGTTCTCGTCATAGCGCCGGATCCGTTCGATGTCGAACCCATCGAACGCCTGACGGAAACGCTCGCGTTTGTTCAGTATCGTCTCCCATGACAGTCCGGCTTGGAAGGTCTCGAGCACCAGCATCTCAAAGAGGTGGTGGTCATCATGCGACGGAACCGCCCATTCGGCATCGTGATAGGCAACATAGACGGGATTGCTGAGATTGCACCAGCCGCAGCGTGGGTTCATGTCATCCATGTGTTCTCCCTATGGATTGTCGGAGACGGTTGGTTTTAGCCGTTAGTGTGATGTGCGATTCAGTATAATCGGATTTTTACTCCAGCCGTGGATACCGTGAACTGAAATCGATGTCTGTGTTCGCGTCGCCATGCTGATTTGACCCTCACATGATGTCATACTTTAGCCTGTAACCATGAATGACCGGCAATCACACGACATGGACACTCCGGCGGAGCGTATTTCCCATCTCAACGTAGGGGATGTGTCGCGGCTGACGAACATCAGTATTCGCATGCTGCGGCATTGGGACGAAATGGGTCTGGTGTCTCCGCAACGCGGCTGGAATGGATACCGGCTGTATTCCGATTCGGATCTCAGACGACTGCGCAGGCTGCTGCTGTACAGGGAGCTCGGCATACCCGTGCCGCGTATCAAGCAGCTGCTCGATGCCAAGCCGAGTGAGGTAATACGCGAGTTGGCGGATCGTCGGGGCCAACTTGCACGCAAGGCGGAACATATCAATCAGGCATTGGCCGATATCGATCGGCTTATGAACGTTGCACAGAAAGGAATCGATATGAATGATGCGACGCAGCAATCCCGAGAATGGGCCGAAGAAGCGCAGAGCCGTTGGGGCGGGAGCCGGCAGTGGATGCAGGTTGCGGAATACCAGGTGAGGAGAACGTCTGATATGCAGGAGCGCGACATGAAGCAATTCGAAGCCATCGAGCAGCGGCTCGCCGATGCCATGCGTCACGGCGTGAAGCCCGGCAGCGATGAGGGCAATGAGCTGGCGGAAGCCCACCGTCGTTCCTTGGTATGGTTCGATGTCACCCCGTCAATGCACGTGTGCCTCGGCCGCATGTACGTGGCCGACGAGCGTTTCGTACAGCATTACGATGCTTTGGAACCGGGTTTGGCCCAGTGGCTGCTTGCACTGATTGAAGCCAACGCGACAAGATTCGGT
>JAIJJM010000802.1 GCA_022728415.1 Collinsella sp.
ACACCATCGGTTCCAAACATCTTCGGCATATGAAGTTCCACTCCTTGTATCGCGTTAC
This sequence comes from Collinsella sp., assembly GCA_022728415.1. Next base: position 59 of record JAIJJM010000802.1, read on the forward strand.
CCGCACCATCGTAGTCGTTGTGCTCCACCCTAGGACCCGACTCGGCAAAAAACGCCACGGAATCTGCTCTAGGACCAGACAATGGCATTCCCGATACCCGCAATGTGTGAGAGAATCTTCCGGAACGTGGAACAAAACACCGCATTCCGCTCGGCATCGGTGGCGAAGACAACGAGCCAATATTGTTCGATCCAGGTGAGACGCCCATGTTGCCGATTTACGGTACGTCGCAAAGCGGCAAGACCACTATGCTGGTCACCATTGTCAATGGCGCGCTAGCCGGTGGGTATCGCGTGATTCTCGCAGCCCCCAAGAACAATGCATTGCGTGCATTTGTCGATAAGCCGGGTGTAGAACGGATAATCACTCTGCCATCTGAGCTTACCGAGGAACTGCTCTCTCAATATGCAGATGATCCCAAAACGTTATTTGTGTTCGATGACTGCCAACTGCTGAAGGATGTTCCAGCTTCGAACTGGTTGCAATCGAAGATCGGTGTACTTGATGCTAATTCTGCGGGATTCGTCGTTGCTGGAGATGCGGCGGAATTTCCCACTGGATTCGGCAATTGGGGATCCAAGGTTAAGACGATTCGTCAAGGCGTGTTGTTGAAACCGGACGAGGTGATTTACCAAGATCTCATCAATATTCGTCTTCGCCGCGCGCAGTTGACGGCTGATGTGCCATCTGGCCGAGGATTTGTACATATGGGAGCATTGTCCGTTACTATGCAGGTGGCGTCCAGCGAACCTATGGATGGAGTTCCTGAAGCCGAGCCTCAGGATACACTGCTTACCGCAGTCGAAGCAATACCGGCTCCACCCATGCCACAAGAGCCGCAATCGGAGACGCCAGCGATACCTCCAGCACCGCGCACGGGGAGATGACGATTATGTTTTCCTTGCTTTCCTTATCTGCCTGATACTTGTTTCCCCGAACCAATCAGCTCAGCATGCTGGCGATCTTCGAGGTGGACTGCTGGGTCTCCTGCTCGTAACGCTCCTGCTCCTGCTCCGTGGACCGCAGGGACTGCTCCAGCTGGTTCAGCTGGTTGTTGATGCTGGAAGTCTTCTCATCCCAAGCATTCACCATGCGGGTGAAAGCGGTCGCCGCATCGCCGGACCAGTACGATCCCATCTGCTCGATCTCGCCACGAACCCTGGTGATCTCCTGCTGGATGCCCTGCCTCGCCTCCGCAACGGCCTGCTGGCCCTTCGCAAGCGCGCCGGCTTCAGCGGAAATATGTTCTGCCATGGCCCATCTCCTTAACTCTTCCCGGCTCACGCCGTCATTGGTCAATTACGCCGAGGAGCTTCAATAAAA
>JAIJJM010000803.1 GCA_022728415.1 Collinsella sp.
TTAAAGAACTGGAGTATTGCCATGGCGAGCACCAGCATGCGCAGCACCACATAGACCGCGAATGAGCTTTTGTGTTCGCGGATTTCCATGCCTACGGCTCGGCTCATGGTCTTCCAGCGTACGCGCCAGGACGGTTTGCGTTGTGCGTCGTGCTGTTGTGACCGTTTCCGGGTCATTCTTGCCTCTTTCTCGCATTGTTCTCGCGCCAGTCTATCCGAACCTGCTTACAGGCAATCGGCAAGAACGGGCGATAGTCTGGCCGCATGAACCGAATGGAAACCGATGCTGCCTCGATTGTGGACCGCACGAATCATGCGGCGATGCTCGATAGGGCCATTGTGCCGGCGGCACGCCACCGCGTGCTGATTGCAGTGCTCGCCGTGCTGCTGTACCGCCGTATGGGCATGATTACACCGCTGATCGTGGCTCATGGCATGTATGACGTCTCCGCCGCCATGACCAATCTGACCGGAATCGCCGGCTCCTCATGGTCACTGGTCGTAGGGCTGGCAATCATGGCCATGCCGGTGGTTTGGGCTATCGTGAGGTGTGCGAGATAGGCTTTGTACCGGTTGGCAGCAAATCAAACCAGCGAGACAACGGAATGAACGAAGCGAAAGGAACGGTATCTGATGACTCCGATTGAATTGTCAACCCGACGCCGGGTTACGGGACTGACTTCGGATGAGTTTGCCAGGCTGTTCGTCTCTTTGCAACGCGATGTGGACGGCGAAGCCGCGCATTGGAGCGCCACGGACGTCGAATCCTGGGAGCTGGTCGGCCCGCCGGTGACCGCCGAACAGCATCTTATCGACACGTTCGCCGCGGCCAACGAATTCGTGGCCACGCTTGCGGACCGTCTGTACCACACGATCATGCCAGTCACGGAAGAATCGGTCATCACCGCATACGCTGATGACCTCACATTCTGGGCATCGCATCCGGACCTTGGCGGAGTGCCGTGCGCATTATGGAACATCGCCGCACTGCAGGCGGCCGAATGGGCCCGCAAGGAAACCGGCATCGCCTGTGAACTAGACGTGCGCGAACCGCTGGTGTGACAGCTGAGCTCAAACATGGGCGTAGGTAACGGCATGGTTTGAGGACTATGGTGTTGCGTTACCGGTCGGAAAGGATATGATGGTGGGGCGTCATAGCAAAAAAGCGCGTGGACAGTCGAGGAGACATGCGCGAAAGCCCTCCGTTTGGAGTGAAATTCGCGGCTATCTGCTTACGGTGATCGCGGTGATGCTGGTCGTGTTGCTGGGACGCACCTTCGTGTTCAACGTCTATGTGATTCCATCCCGTAGCATGGAAGACACGTTGCAAATCGGCGACCGCGTATTTGCCTCGCGATTGACTCCGAGACTCTTTGCAC
>JAIJJM010000038.1 GCA_022728415.1 Collinsella sp.
GGACTTCCTCCGCACCCAGGTCGCTGCCAAAGGCCTGCAGGGCCAGCAGGGCGCGCTCAAAACCGACAGCGAAGCCGACGCCTGCCGTGGGCTTGCCGCCCTCGAGCTCGACCAGACCGTCGTAGCGGCCGCCGCCACCGATGGAGCCGACACCGGCGCCGGGGGCCTCGACCTCAAAGACGGTGCGGGTGTAGTAGTCCAGGCCGCGCACCAGGGTGGGGTCCTCGACATATTCGATGCCGGCGGCGTCCAGATAGCGCTTGACCTGCTCGTAGTGCTCGCGGCACTCATCGCACAGGTTGTCGCCCATCAGCGGGGCCTCGGCCATGATCTCGCGGCAATGGTCGTTCTTGCAGTCGAAGGCGCGCAGCGGATTGAGCTCGGCGCGCTCACGGCACTCGTCGCACATCTCGTCGGCGTGATCGAGGATAAACTGCTTGACCTGCTCGCGGTATGCCGGACGGCACTGTGCATCGCCCATCGAGTTAATAAGCAGACGGAGCTTGGAAAGATCGAAGCCCAGGCGCTTGTAGAACTCCATGAGCATGATGATGCACTCGGCGTCTGCCGCCGGATCGGGAGCGCCGAGCCACTCGATGCCCACCTGGTGGAACTGGCGCAGGCGGCCCTTCTGGGGACGCTCGCCGCGGAACATGGCCTCGACGTAATAGGCCTTAAACGGCGTGGAGCCCTGGGGCACCAGGTTGTTCTCCACGACGGCGCGCACCACGCCGGCCGTGCCCTCGGGACGAAGGGCCAGGCGCTGCTTGGGCTTGAGCTTGGTGTCGGTGCCTTCGGTAAAGACGCGCTCCAGGTTGGCGCCGCTAAACACGCGGAACATCTCCTTGCGCACGACGTCGGTCGACTGGCCGATACCGTGGACAAACACGTCCACCTGCTCGATCGCGGGCGTCTCGATGGGCTTAAAACCAAACGGCTCGAACACGCCGGCCGCAATCTGCTGCATCTTTTGCCAGGCGCGCATCTCGGCGCCGATAAGGTCGCGGGTTCCCTCCGCCTTCTGTGCCTGCATGGGCAAACACCTTTCTTTTAGTATCGCGTCATAGGTAGTGGACATTATACGGCACAAACACAAACAGCGGCGGTGCGTCTGGCCGAACGAGGGTATGGGGACTCGTTCGGCCAGACGCGCCGCCGCTGTTTGTGATCCATTTCCTCCGTCCCCTTCGGATCACGTGATCCCTTGGGGACGGAGGAAAACGGATCATTTCGCAGGCCCGTGGCCGCCTTGGAAACCGAATGATGGTACGAGCATCTATTCGGCCTCCAGGGCAGCCACGGACAGAACGGGGCAAATAGAAAAGAGTGACGGACGTCTACTCCCCCGCCACGCTCGAGCGCAGCTTGGCGGCGATGGGCTCGGATGCCAGCAGGAACACGAGCATGACAACGGAGCATGCCAAGCACACAATCCAGGTGCTCACAAAGGAGCCCGTGGCATCGAACAGCACGCCCGAGACGATGGCGCCCACGGTGCCGCCGACCATCTCGAGCGAGGTAATGGTGCCCGTGACCTTGCCGAGGTCGGCCATACCAAACTGTTTGGACGCGGCAATGGTAGGCGTGATGGTGCCCATGCACGTTCCGATACCAAAGCTCACGGCGGCCACAATGGGACCAAGGTCCGTCATCGGGAAGCACAGCGCCACACAGGCGACAATACACGCAACGGAGCCAAGGATATTGCCAAAGCGCAGGCCAAAGCGGTCGTAGATGGCACCGAGCGAGATCTTGGCGATAACGACCGTGACCATGTAGGCAGAAAGCACCGTACCGGCCCACATGGGATCGTGGCCACCCGTGACGATCTTGGCACCGTTGACGGTAACGCTCGTCATATTCGTAACTTGGTTGGGCAGGATGGCGCCGTTGACGAGACCCATAAAGAGGAAGGCGACGACAAGCAGCCAAAACGCCGGACTCTTCTTGATGCGAGGCCAGCCAACGTTAACCTCGGGCGCCGTGTGCTCGTCCTTGTCGCCAGCCGTCGAGACGGACGGATCGCCCGGGTTCTCACCGAGCGGCTTAAGGCCGATCTCGGAAGGCTTGGTGCGGAAGGAATAGGCCGTGATGGGCAGCGCCGCCACCATGCAGATAGCCGCCAGCACCAGGAAGGCGGAACGCCAGCCAACGCTCACGATCAGCGAGCTCACGATCGGCGAGAGAATGGCCCCGCCAAAGCCCGAGCCCGAAAGCGCGATGGAGATGGCAAGGCCGCGCTTAGCGGTAAACCAGTTGGCGGTCACAAGGCTGATGAGCAGGCGGGTCGAGGCGACGGCAAAGCAGCCCGAGACGGCAAAGAGCACGTAGACCTGCCACAGCTCACCGACAAAGCTCATGCCGGCAAGAACGGCAGAGGTGGCGATTACAGTGAGGGAGCCCAAAACGCGTCCGCTTACTTTATCGGCAACATGGCCAATGACAAGTGAGCCGATAACGCTCACCACGGTGGAGATGGCGTTGGAGATGTTGTACTGCGCAAGCGTGATGCCCAAGTCGCTGACGATGAGCGGCTGAAACAGGCTCATGCAGTTAACGAAAATCGTGTAACACGTGGCCATGATGACAAAGCCGGAGGCCACGACGAGCCAACCGGGGAAGAATTTATGCTGCTGGGACATACTGCTCCTTGTAAACAAACGAATAGTCTGCGCCGGGCGCCGGTAGTGCCCAAGATTGCCTTGAAAGACAAGGGCATAGACCTTATGGCCATGCCCGCAGGCTTGAAAGGCAAGGTTGGGTGCTACCGGTGGTCGGCGATATAGCCCAAAGCGACTGCCGCATAAGCCGCGGCGCCGAGGGGAAGCTCGGCATCGTTAAAGCGTGCCTTGGGATGATGCTGGGCAAAGTGTTCGTCCGTATCGGTCACAGCAGCGCCGATCGTAAAGTACGCGCTCGGTATCTCGCTCGCGATAAGCGCAAAGTCCTCGCTCGCCATGGCATGGAACAGCGGCAGGAAGGCGGCCTTGGGCAGCGTCGCGCCCACATAGCCAAGCGAAGCCTGGGTCATATCGTCATCGAGTACGAGCGGAGGAACATCCGAGAGCGTCTCGATAGTCACCGGCGTACGATAGGTCGCGGCAACGCCTTTGACGACCTCCGCGATGCGGGTCTTGAGATGCTCCATGAGCTCGACGTCGAAGCCGCGCAGCGTGCCTTCGAGCACGCAGGTATCTGGTATAACGTTGGCCGCTTGGCCACCGGCAAACTTGCCAACGGTCAGTGCGACCTCCTTGGCCGCCGGCACTTCGCGAGCGATGAGCTCCTGAAGCGCCAGGTGCACATGGACGCCGGCCGTGATGGGGTCGATACAGATCTCGGGGCTCGAGCCATGGCCGCCCTTGCCCTGAAGCGTGATGCGGAAACCGTACACGCCCGAGAGCGCCGGGCTGCCGTAGAGCACCAGGCCAAGCGGCGACTGGCTATTGACATGCATGGCAAAGGCGGCCTGGGGACGCGGGTTCTGCAGCAGACCGTCGGCTATGGCGGCGCGGGCGCCCTCAAAGGTTTCCTCGCCCGGCTGGAACAGCAACTTAACCGTGGCGTTGGCGTCGACAAGCTCGGACTCGCGGGCCTTGAGCAGGCGCGCCGCACCAAGCAGCGCCGTCGCATGCATATCGTGGCCGCAAGCATGCATACAACCGTTCGTAGAGGCGAAAGGCTCGCCCGACTTTTCGGCAACGGGCAGGGCATCCATATCGCCACGGAGCATGATGACCGTACCGGCCTGCTTGTCCGTACACGTACCGTTACCCCGAGCAGCAGCTGCCGCGCCGGCACCGATGAGGCCGACGACACAGGAGCCGTCAACAAGCACGGCATAGGGAATATCCATCTCGTCCAGACGCGCCTGGATATACGCGGACGTCTGCGGAAGGTTGTTACCGAGCTCAGGCGTTTGATGGAGATCATGGCGCCATGCGGCAAGCTCATTGGCAAACGCCTGAGCTTCTGTGACCAGGCCATTGCCGATAGCGGCCTGCGCCACCGTAGTGGTCTGAGGCGCTGGTTGCGGTTGAAGATCGGACAGAGCTGGTGCCATAGATGCCCTCCAGTAACGTTTTTGCAGCAAGCACTTTGATAGCGTAAAGTGCAAGATACAACTTTAAGGGCGACGCATAAAAAATGCCGCCCCGGGAGGCGGCGCAACAAGTTGTTTACAATCACGCTCGCGGCTTTTTGCGCAAAAAGTCGAAATGCGTCTCGCTCAAGATAATCGAAAGGAAGATGAGCGCAAAGCCGGCGAGCAGGCGCGAGGTGAGCGCCTCCCCCATCAGCAGCACCGAGAACAGCACACCCGAAGGCGACTCCATCGAAAGGAGTAGCGAGCCCGTCGAGGCCGGGACATGCGCCAGGCCGACGTTTTGGACGAGCAGGGCCACGCATGTGCAACCCACCGAGAGAAACGCCATCACGCCGATAAAGCTCGGCGTCCACACGGACAGAGGTGCTTGGGTCTCGAACAGCGACGACGAGACCAGGCTCAGCACGCCGTTGCCCACAAACATCCAAAACGTGATGACGTTGATGTCCATTTTGCGACCGTACTTGGCGGTCACCGCCATCTGGATGGCGAAAAAGACCGCACCCGCCAGCGTAATGGCATCACCGATGTTGAACTCGACGCTATCGAGCGCCACCAGGCCAATGCCCGCCAGACAGAGTAATGCGGCACCCAAGTTGTAGCGAGTGAGCTTTTCGCCGCTTAGGAAATAGCTCGCGAACGGGACCAGAATGCAATAGGTGCCCGTCAAAAAAGCGTTCTTACCCGCCGTGGTCTGAGCCAGACCGACCGTCTGCAAAGCATAGGCGGCCCACATAAGTGCGCCCATGCCCAGTCCAACAATCAGGTTGCGGGCGTTGAGGTGCGCGATGATGCGCTTGTGGAAGATGACAAACATGACCAATGCCGCGGGCAAAAAGCGCACGTAAAGCAGTTCGAACACCGGGATGGTGTCGAGCGCGTCCTTCATAGTGGTAAAGGAGTAACCCCAGATAATCGCCACCGAAAGCAGCAGAACTTTCCAGAACAGCGGCGAGCGGGCGCCGGCGCCGCGGGAGGTGCCGCCCGCGCCCAGGTCCTCGCGCGCAACAGGGCCATCGGGCATCATTTCGATATTGTCACTGGTATGCTGGGCCATAGGGCATCCTCGCGCTCAATCTGGGCGTGGTGTCCGCACGCGCGTGACCGCATGCCGCCTCATGGTCAAATAAAAACGGGACGCGCCGGACCCCCGGCACGCCCCGCTACTGTAGCAACAACCAGCGTTGCACTGCAATCCAGCCCACTAAAGCGTCAGCAAAGTGAACCTTGATGTTTTGTCAATGTCACGCTGTTGCACTAAATAAGCTTCGTGCTTTCAAGCTTTTCGATGATCCAGTCGTTGGCTTTGATGACCGGGCGGCGGAAGACGACACCCAGGGCCAGCGACGGAATCAGGTAGCTCGCCAAGACACCCAGCTCAATCCAGTACTCCATATGGTAGGCACCGGCCATGGCGGCGTGCATGGCGTTGATGCCGTGGGTAAACGGCAGGAACGGGTAGATCGCCTGGAACACGGGGCCGGTCATCTCGATGGGGAACGTACCGCCCGAACCGCCGACCTGCATGACCAGCAGCACGACGGCGAGGGCCTTGCCGATATCTCCAAACGATACCGTAAGCGTGTAGACGATATTGGAGAACACGAGGCTCGCGACCCAGCCGGCAAGCACAAACTGCAGGGGGTTGTCGCACTGGATGCCAAAGAACAGAATGTCGCCCGCGCACACGAGCGTTGCCTGCAGCAAGGCCAGACCGCCAAAGAACAGATAACGGCCCAGATAGATCTCGTGCAGGCGCACGGGGACGAGCTCGTTGATGAGCTCATCGTTAACCGAGACCTTCATCATGGCCGCCAGAACAATCGAACCCACCCACAGCGACAAAATCGTATAGAACGGCGCCATGGCCGAGCCATAGTTGCGGATCGGATAGACCGGCTTGCGATCGAGCGCAACAGGGCCGGAAAGCGACGCGGCGAGGCCCTCGGGGTCGCTGCCGATCATTGTCTTAATCATGGCCAGGTCACCCGACATCAGGGCACTATCAAGCTCGTCCTTAAAGGCACTGATCTTGTCCGACGCCTCGCCCAGCTGATCGGAAGCCTTGTTGACGAGCCTTGCAGCCTTGGAGAGACCCTTCGCGAGCGAACCAGAGGCGTCGGCCAGACCGCTCACGGCGCTATCCAAGTCACCCGAGATACCGTTCAGGGAATCCAGAACGCCCGAAATGGTCTTCTTGAGCTCCTTGGCCTTAACCGAGAACGTAGAATCGTAGTCGGACTTGGCACCCGAGATACCCGCCTTGGCATCGGCAATGGCCTGGTCGACCTCGGCACGCGAGTTGTTAATCTCCGCCATGCTGTCCGAAAGGGACTTTGCGGTCGCCGTCAGGTCCTTCGCATTGTTGCGGTACTCCACGGCAATTCTGCCCAGCGACGTCGCAGCGGACTTGAGGCCGTCTTTGAGCTTTTCATTACTCACCTGATCGGCAAGGTTGCGGAGCTTATCGGCCATCGCATCGATATCGTCAGCACGCGTATTGAGCGCCGCTGCGGCTTCGTTGAGCTGAGACACCGTAAGGTCAACATGCTGATTCGCGGCATCGAATGCCTTCTCAAGCTCGGCGGACACGTTATCGAACGAACCCGCGCTTCCGTCAATCGCGGCGTTGATGGCATCGCTGGCGGCCTTCAGCGCTTCCTCGGAATCGCTAATACCACTCTTGGCGTGCTCCATCAGCTGCTTCGTCGACTCATCAACGGTGCCCGTCTGCTTGAGCATGCCGCCCGCCGATGTCAGTGAATCGGACGTAGAGCTCAACATGCCTGCGAGCGACGTCGCGCTCGCCTGAACGTCGTGCAGGTCCTCGACCGAATCGCCCAGCGTGGAGGACAGATTGGCGATAAAGTTGCTCACCTGGTCGGTACTCATATAGTCGAGCAGGCTGGACACGGTCTTAAGGCCGATGCTCGTGATGGTCTTGGTAAAGGTCTCGTTGACCTGACTCTGGACGGCGCTTGAACCCTTTTCAGTCACGATCTGTGCGATGGCGTTGGCCTTCTGGTTCTCATAGAACTCGATATCGGCGTGCTTCACCTCGGTCGAGAAAAGCGTCATCATGTCGGCGCTAAACGTTTTAGGGATAACGACGGCAGCGTAGTACGCGCCCGACTTAACGCCCTCAATCGCCTTATCGCGGTCGTTGAGGACGACCCAGTCGAAGTTCTCGTTGCCGCGCAGGGTGGCGGTTACGTTTTCGCCCACGTTGACCTCGACGGGAATCAGATCACTCTCGTAGCCCTCGTCGGTGTTGACCACTGCAATCTTAAGGTTGCCGGTATTGCCGTAGGGATCCCAGCTTCCGGCGATGTTAAACCACGCGTACAGGCACGGCACGATGATCAGGCCCATCACGACGATCATGCCGATCACGGAGTGAGACACATTTTGGACATCACGCTTAAACAGATGCAGAATATTCTTCATTTATGCCTCACCTCCTTTGGAGTGCTTGCCAAGCGGGGCGGTGTCCCTGTCGTTTCCGTTTACGTTGTCAACGCCGTCGGCATCGTGAGCCTTACGATGCGCACCGATATGCGGCAGACGGCTCGTGGGCTGTTCGCTGTCCTTGGTGTCCCGCTCGCTGGCGTTGAGACCAAACATACGACGGGCGGCAGGGATGGCAGCCGTGTGCTCGCGCATCTCGCGACGAAGATCCTCATCCGAAAGCGCCGAGATGCGCATCTGGGTGTTGAGGCTCGCGCGGATATATTCGATGTTAATGAGCCAGCCGCAGATGGCGATAACCGAGACAATCCAGACAACCAGTAGGATGATCTTGCCGTTATTGTCGATATCGAGCACCGTCGAAAGCACAAAGAGCAGGACCTGGACGCCCACCACGGCGGCAAAACCGCCCTTGATGTAGTAGGGGTAACGGTGCTCAAAAGTGACCGCATGGTCGAGCACCTCGCGACGGTACGAATCGGAATCGAGCACGACGCGCATGGCCGTGCGCAGCGAATAGCGCTGGCGCGGCAGGTCGTTGGACTCGCAGATCATGAGGCCCGTCGTGGAAAGCTGCTTATCAAAGAGCAGATTGAGGTTGAGCAGCAACGGGCGCAGCTGCAGTCCGATAAAGAGCGCGATGATAAGGAACACGCCCAAGATGCACAGGTTGAACAAGTAGTTGAACGAATACATGCCACCGACGGTCTCGCGCAGCAGGTTGATGCCATAGGTGAAGGGCAGCAGCGGATGCAGCCATTGGAAGAAGCCGGGCATCATCTCGATGGGATACATGCCCGACGAGCCGGGGATCTGCACAATGACGAGGATGACGCCAATGGCTTTACCGATATGCTTAAAGGTGATGGACAGTGCATAGATGATGTTGACGTAGGTGAACGAGATAGCGATGCCGCCCAGCACAAAGAGCAGCGGATTGACGCACTGAACGCCAATGACCAGGTCGCCCACCGTAACGATAATGGCCTGCAACGCGCCCAGGATCACCATCAGCAGCCAGCGGCCAAAGTAGCCCTGACGCGCCGTAAAGCTACCGATGCCCTCGCGGTCGACCTCGAGCTTGTAGATAGCGATGAGCACATAGCCGCCTACCCACAGCGCCAGATTGGTGTAGAAGGGAGCAATGCCCGAGCCAAAGCTCTTGACCGGATAGATTGACTTGGACGTCAGCTCAACCGGAGATGCCATGAAATCTGCCACGTCATTGACGTCGACGCCCATGAGGTCGGCTAACTTGCCCATAGACTCAGAGGTCTGCAGCGCCGCAATGTCATTGGCGGCGGTCGCGAGCTTGCCCTGAACCTTGGCAAGGGAGGCGTCGGTTTGGGACAGCGTGGTCTTCGCCTGCTTGAGCGTGGCGTCGAGCTGCGCCAGCGTACCGCGCGCGCTCGCTATCGTGGGGGTCATACCCGACACCATGCCGGTCAGATCACCCGAGACGGCGGCAAAGGAGTCAAGCGCGCTCGAGGCCTTCGGCAGCACGTTTTGACCCAGATTCGTCTGGGCCTGACCGAGATTGGCCGTACCGGTCTGAATGGCGTTATTGATAGCGTCGCTGGCACCCGAGACGGCCGCGGCGTCATTCGCCATGGCGCTCGATTGCGCGGACAGACCGTCCTTGATGCTCTGAAGCTTTTCATTCTGCTCTCGAAGCAAATCGATGGTCGATACAATGCGCGCGTCGATTTCCTCGGAACCTGTCGACGTGTCGTTGACGAGAATCTCCAAGTGCCCGATAACGGCCTTATTGTGATCGATCGTCGCTTGGAGAGACTCGAGCGAGTTGTCGATTCGAGTGGTTGTGGACGTAACCGTACCGGTCAGTCTGCCAATCGCGGCGTTTGCAGAAGCCGATGTCTTACTCAGCACGATGCTGCCCTCCGAAAGTGCCTTGGAGAGCGAGGTGATGGACTTGCCAGCCGTGGTGCGAGCTTCGCCCAGCAGATCATTACCCTGAGCGATTGCCTGTGTTAGCGAAGGCGTCTGTCCCTGCAGGCCCGCCAACGCAGCATCGGCCGAAGCAATCGAGCTGCTTGTCTTGTCGACGGCGGTGTTCATGTCGCCGATGGAATCACGTACTTCGCCCAGGGTATCAGACGCCTCGGACACCGAGCCCGCCAGCGAATCCTGGGTCTGGGTTGCCTTGTCTTTAAGGTCGATGCCGGCATCTTTGGCAATGCCCGCGACGGTCTCGCCCACCGTGGAGACAAACTCCGAGTTGATCTGCTCCTCAATGGTGTTGGCACCGGTATCGGTAACCTTGGGAGCAATGGCGCTCTTTTTCTCGTTGACGTAATAGGTGAGCTTCGGCTGATGGTAATTGCCGTCGAGCATCGAGACGAGATTGTCGGAGAAGTTCTTGGGAATCACGATGGCGGCATAGTATTCACCACTTTCGACGCCCTCTTTGGCATCTGCCGCCGAGTCGACGAAGGTCCAGCCAAGCTGGTCGTTCTCCTTGAGCCGGTCGACCACCTTATCGCCTGCGTTAAGCTCGCCCACTAGGTCGTTCTGGGTGCCCCGATCGTTGTTGGCGATGGCGATTTTAATGCCCTGGGTATTTCCGTACGGATCCCAGTTGGCAACGATGTTGTACCAGGCATACAGCGAAGGAATGACGCACACGCCCAGGGTAACCACCAGAGCGACGGGGTTCACGATCAATCGCTTGATGTCGCGTTTAAAGATTGCAAAGGAAACCTTTGCATCGGATAGTTTGTTGCCGAGACTCACGCTTGGACCATCCATCCTATCGTTTAGCCGAATCATGCTATTAACAACCATTGTACGGAGGCACGCTAACATCTCGCGGCACAATGGTGCTGAGTTTTGCGGGTAGCAATATACTACGAAGATGAGTTAACGTACAGATGTACAGTATCTTAAATTCCCGCAGCTCCCAAAACCACAACCCGCACAAACTAGCAGTTCGAATAGTCATTGGGGACGTTCTTAAACGACCAGTCAAACAGTAATAGTCATTGGGGACGTTCTTAAACGACCAGTCAAACAAGAACGTCCCCAACGACTAGTCATTTAAGAACGTCCCCAATGACTACAACAACGGAAGCGCCGATGTTTTGGCGACGACAGCGAAAACCCGCCAGAGCGAGCAAGGTGCCTTGAAACAAGGCGGCATTGACCT
>JAIJJM010000804.1 GCA_022728415.1 Collinsella sp.
CGCCGCCGCCTGGACACGGGCATCGGTCGGTGCGGTGGCTTCCGCGGTCGCGGGCGTTTTAGTATCGATGTCCACGCCGTCACCAAACAGGCTCGATTGCTCCATAGCGGCACTCCTTCGCTCGATTTCAAACGGATACAAGAGTACCACCGGTCGCAACGGGGCCGAATAGCGGTCTCAAACCGCACCGAATCGGCAGCCGCCGGACTGGGGTGGACAGTTAGTTCAGATACGTATAAATCCTAGAGCTGGATCAGGCGCGAACACCTCTGTTTCAACTAATCTGGGCTCCTCGAGACCATGTAAACGTCCCACTCTCCCTTCCAGACACCAATTCGAGCCCCATCTCAATCAAAAAATGCTCAAAACGCATGCTGAACCGCCTCGGGTTTATACGTATCTGAACTAACTGTCCAGACCATTCCGAACCAGGCCTCTTGTCAGCTCCGTGTGATCCGTTTTCCTCCGTTCCCAACGGATCAATAGGAAAAGAGGGGGCTGTCCCGCGTTGGTGGGACAGCCCCCTCTGGCTTCGATATGTGTGGAGCGACTCGTTAGTAACCCTGGCCGTAGCCTTGACTCTGGCCCTGCCCTTGCTTGCCCAGCAGTTCCTCCAGGTACTGGCGCAGCTGCTCATCGGTGATGCCGCCGTTGCCGGTGTCGGTCGCGCTGTCGTCCTGCTGCTGGTTCTGCAGCTTCTCATCGGAACCCAGCTCGACGGTGACCTTTTTCTCTTCCTTGCCGCGCACAAGCGTGATCTCGACCTTCTCGCCCACCTCGTGGCTGCGCAGCGCGATGATCAAGCCGTCGGCGCTCGTGATCTCATCGTCGCCCAGCTTGGTGATGACGTCGCCCTCCTGGATACCGGCCTTGGCGGCGGGACCATCCTCGACGACGCTCGCCACATACGCGCCGCTATCGGTGCTCAGCTTGTTGGTGCGGGCGTTGAGCGCGTTGACGCTCGAAAGCGTGGCGCCCAGGTACGGATGCACCGGCGTCTTGCCGTCGATGATCTGGTCGGCAATGTTCTTGGCGTAGTTAACGGGAATAGCAAAGCCCACACCCGAGCTGGAGCCCGAATAGCTCTCGATAAGCGAGTTGATACCCACAAGCTCACCATTGTCGTTGACGAGCGCGCCGCCGGAGTTGCCCGGGTTGATGGCAGCATCGGTCTGGATCATGTTGGCATAGATGGTATTGCCGCTGGTAGAGCTCATGGCCGTGGAGCGATAGAGCGCTGACACAATACCCGTGGAGACAGACTGCTCGTTGCCGAACGGCGAACCGATCGCCATGACCCACTCGCCAACGTTGAGCTTGGAGGAGTCACCAATCTCGATCGGCGTGAGCTTGGAGGCGTCTGCATCCTT
>JAIJJM010000805.1 GCA_022728415.1 Collinsella sp.
CGAGCAGATTGCCGCGATTTCGTCGTTCTCCACGCTGCTGCCTGGTGACGTCATCATGACCGGCACGCCGAACGCCTCCGGCCATCTCGACCCCGGCGACGAGACCATCGTGCACGTCGAAGGCATAGGCGATCTGCGCAACGTAATCGTTCGGGCGTGACTCGTTCTGGATCCCCTCTCTGAGGGGAACCGTCCAGGCGGAGAAGCTGACTGAGGGGAACCAAGAACGCGCCTTACGCTCCCGGCAGAAGTGCGTGCAGGGCGGTCATCACCACCAAGCTGATGATGGCCGTCACTGTCAGCGAGAAGCCGGCGAGCTTGGCGTTGCCGGTTAGCGAATCGGTGAACTTGGTTGAGAAGATCGTGATAGGGGCGAACGAGCCCAACACGATGATCTCGCGAATCCTCATGTCGAATGGCAGTAGGAACCAGGCGGCCACGGCGATAATCGCGCCGAATACCATGCGCCAGACAATCACCTTGCCCAACTCCACCTTGTCCTTGCGATTGTTCGGAATCTCCATCATCAGTCCGATCATGGCCATCGCGCAGAAGGCGTTCGCATTGGCGAACGGGGTGATGAGCGTAACGATGGGCTGTGGGATCGTGATGTGCAGGAACATGAACACCAGCATCAGCATGTAGATGTCGAAGGAAATCGAGCTTAGGAAGTCCCTGGCAATATTGCGCAGACGCAGGATGAGCGGTAGCGACTTGAAATTGTCATCCATATGCAGCAGCGTGCGTGTGATGGTCAGTGACCCGGCCGTGGCCACGGTGGCGTTGCCGATATCGAGCATGATGATCGGCAGACCGGCGGACGGGCCCATGAACGTCTGAACCACAGGCAGGCAGAACGCGCCCAGGTTCAGGCCCGAGGCGTTGAGCATCTGGAAGGCGCGGTAGTTCTTCTCGTCGCCGCGAGAACCGAAATACACGATGAACAGCGGAATCGCGCAGGCGAAGAAGCCGAACAACACGATCCACAGCATGCGCATGTCGTGCTTGTTCGTGGCGAACGACAGGATAATCGCACAAGGAAGCGTCAGATTGAATACCAGACCCTGCACGATTTTGTAATCACGCTCGCCGAAAATGTGGACATGTTTGAGTATGTAGACACCGATGATAACGAGCAGCAGCGAACCGGCCTGAAAAATCATGTTCTTCTCTTATCCCACAAGCACCCGCCGCAGCACCGGCGGCGGTCAGGCGCATAACAAACCAGCCGTGAGTATAGGAGCGTTCGCGCGGCGCTGGCGCGGGGCGGTGCATATTGTGGACAGTCCCGTAACGTTGATATGCCATGCTGGCGAGATGAATATATCCAATACCAAGTGGAGCTCAGCACGATAGAGAGGTAGGAAAAC
>JAIJJM010000039.1 GCA_022728415.1 Collinsella sp.
CATCTTGTTCTGCGCCATTAATAACGCCCACTTTAATGTGCTTTTCATCGCTGTTGCTCTGGTCGCAACCTGCCAGCAGAATTCCTGCCAGCAATAATGAGGCCCCCACCCGTAGATGATGTGTTGTCAGTTTCACTTTTTTATCCTTTTTTTAATCGTTAACTGACTATAATGGCAAGATCACTACGATTTAAAAAACGAAAAGCTATCGAATAGAAGAAAAAGGTATATAAAACTGGCACTTCTTACTGACCACGCAAACACCTTTCGTACAGCATGATGAGAGCGGCAAAAGCAAACTACACTTATGCTTCATTCGATGCACATTTGCAGAAGGTTGCAGCTATGAAGCCAACGATGCTACTCATGATTACCGTATTCCTGACTTTTTCAGCCATTTCTCAGGCCGAATCGCCATTCAGTTCTCTACAGTCGGCAAAAGAAAAGACCACGGTATTGCAAGATTTACGTAAAATTTGCACGCCACAGGCGTCATTATCAGACGAAGCGTGGGAAAAATTAATGTTGTCTGATGAGAATAACAAACAACATATCCGCGAAGCTATTGTGGCGATGGAGCGTAATAATCAGAATAACTACTGGGAAGCGCTGGGTAAGGTGGAATGCCCGGATATGTGAATTTCGCACACCTCCGCGCTCAGGCCAGCAGCCGCTGACGTACGCTCGCACATCAGTAAATCACCTGCTTTTTCAAATTCCAATCAAAATTGCACCCGTTCATCAGGATTGTGGAGGAATTTCCCTCTACATTGTTTTCATTTCATCACATAGAAAATCTTATCTCATTGAAACAATACTTGTTTTTAATGAAGAAAAGGAAGCCCAACGGATGGGCATAAAAATGAGCGAATTTTGATATCACCACCCTCTAAAAAATGGTGAAGTCTGCACAAAGAATGTTCGAAAGGAGAGAGTAGAGATGGAAAGCGCAAATCTGGATTTAGAAGAAAATAAAGAAATTGCCAGTAAGTTCGAACGTGCACTAGGTATGGGAGCAACACTTGCAGAGCTGCATGGCATTACTCCGGATACACTTGAAGGCGTTTATGCTTACGCTTATAACTTTTATGAAAAAGGAAGACTTGACGAAGCTGAACTCTTTTTTAAATTTCTCTGTATTTATGATTTCCAAAATTATAACTATTTAAAAGGATATGCCGCCGTCTGTCAGTTGAAGAAAGATTATCAAAAGGCATTCGACATGTATCATATCTGTTTAATGCTATCTCCCGATAACGATTTCTCTTTGGTTTATTACATGGGCCAGTGCCAGATGGGCTTAAAAAACACTAAAATGGCCACGGAGTTATTTAATACAGTCGTAACCTACAGCCAAAATGAAAAAATTAAAGAGATGGCTACTGCTTATCTTGAACTCTTGACAGCCAATACCGAAGAGGAAGTTCAAACAGAGTGAGTCGGCAAAATGAACATAAACGGAAAAAACTCTTCTTTTACGCCTGAAGAGTTAACCAGGAAATATCATGAGAAAGCCCCGGTTGATTTAAAAATAACCATAGCGATAAAATAAATGAGAAGAATAACAATAAACACATTGCTTACTTTCCCGTTGATGCCATTTTAGATGGGAATAAACATCTGCCATGAGTTAAATAAAAAAGAATTAATTACACCCGATGATAGCTTAAAAAGGAGGTGAATTATGTCGGCACCGATTACGGGACAAACGATCACGTTTGAACAAATCAGCGAAACATTGCGCACACAGTATAGCGATGCGGAAAAAAGACTGCAGGACAGCAGCAAAACGCAAGTTGATCCCATGCGGCTTAATAAAAACCCGAAATCCCTTGATAATGATATTCGCGCTCGTCTTGAAAACAAACCGATGCTTGCTCCGCCTGAAATGCAGGTTTTAGATTCAGACAACGCCACTACAGCAAAGACGAACGATGCCCGCCTGACGATGATTTTGGGTAATCTAACAGGCATTGCCGATCAGGATATTACAACACGATTGCATAATAACCTTGACAGCACCCTGCTTCGACACGAAATGGCACATAATAAGTTTCGTGAATTAAGTGACGCTTACTCCTCGTCATTAGATTCCGCGCAAAAAGCCGACGACATCATGCATCAGGCCAATAATAATTACAATGCGGTCGATAAAAAGGTGCAATCGCTGGAGAAAAAAGTCAATGCATTGAATCAAGAGCTGTCGCAACTGCAACCTGGCGATCCGCAATATAATAAAGTGCTGACGCAAAAAAATGCGGCTGAGAAAACACTCACGCTATCATTACAAAAAAAATCGTTAGCTGAGAAATCGTTAAATACAGCCATTATGGATGCTGATGCTGCGATCGGCCAAAGTATGGAAATTTTTGACGAAATTCAACAGCAAGAACAGATTAATAACTTTACCACCAATATTTGCCTGACCCAGGAAAACCAGAAAAACAGAAACGCGACAGCCACATTTATCCTTTTGATTACCTCAGTAATGGAAGTTATTGGTGATACCAATTGCGAATCTATTAAAAATCAGTCTGAGGTAATGAAAGAGATTAACCATGTCAGGGAAAATAAACTCAATGAAACAGCGCGTAAATATACTAAATGGACAAAAGTTGTAAAAATCGTTAATGAGTGTGTAACTGTAGCTACCATTGCCATGAGCGCAATCTTAATTGTTGTTGGTCTTCTTGCTGCAGTTCCAAGTGGTGGTTCAAGTATTGCGGGTGCATTGGCACTTATTGGAGGAATAGCGGGCGCAGTAGTATTAGGTGTAGATATCACTTGTCAAATCGCTCTGGGCACCACGGCTACCGGCTGGATTTTAGGGAAAGTTGTAGAAGGTCTTTCGGCTGCTATTAAAACAGTTGATCCCACTCTGCTCGCAATCACCGCGCTTCTGGACGTTATTGGTGTCGATCAAGATACGATTGAACTGGTTAAAAGTATTTACGCAAGTGCAGCCGCTTCTATTGTCATGGCGACAGTAATGATTGGTGCAGCTGTAATATGTTCTGTAGCAATAGGGGCCGTTGTTTCTGCATTATCAAAAACAGCCGCAGAAGAAGTCACCAAAGAAATAACAAGCACTATAAAATCAACCATTGAATCTATTATTAAATCCGTTTCAAAAAATATTATAAAGGTATTAAACAGAGTATGCAGCATGATACAAACATCAGTCGTAGTTTTGAAGTTGATTGCCAAGATAAGTAATACTCTGGAGAAAATAGGCTTAGCTATCTGTGAAACAGCAACATCGATAATGAATTATTGTGTTGCTGAAAACTCTGCCGACATGGCAATTTTACAACAGGACATGAGTAATCTATCAAAAACGCGTGAACAAATGCTTTCAGTATTGCAAAGGGTGGATAAAACCGTCGAACAAGAGGTAAGTCAGATGGTAAGAGTATTACAACACCGAACTGAAACCTTAAAATTTGCTTCCCATTCTATCGTATAAGAGGGTTCTAACATGGCCACCTATGAAATTAAAAATGCGACCAGCACACATAATATTAACAATCTCGATAAAACAATCTTTGATAGAGATTATAGTAAAGAAAACAACATACCAAATGATAATAAAATTGTGCAATACTATAACCTTAAAGATATTAAGCATGACATAAGCTCTCAGTTTATAATATTAAAAAATACAGACAGAGAAGTCTGTCCGGAACTAAGAGTAAAACTATTGGATAATCTTAATTATTCAAGGAATACGCTAGATAATTTGAGGGGTGACCTTAACAAACCTACAATTACATCCAGTCAATCAAGCAGTTCTACAGAGCAGACCACTATTAAAATATCTAAATTTAATATCCTTGATATGCTAGATAATTTGACCATGCGACAACAAGCTGTTATGGAGGAATTTTTAAGGGTATTCACATCAATGTATAAAGCCTCAGCTATGTCTGAGGCTATTATGAGCAATGTTTTTGAACAACTTGTCCAGTATCAGAGAAAAGAAACCGAACGCGCCACAGCAGCAAGTTCGATAGGTGTTATTATCGGGTCAGGAGTTGGCGCAGTCGGGGCCTCGGCATCTGCCGTAGCAAATTACAGAAGCCATCCCAAAAAGATGGTAACCCTTACACCTGACCAAGAGCATACTATCGAAAGAACTGATGATAATGCACAGCGCGCGTCAAAAAGGGAAGTTATAGAGCAACAAGCTTCTCTCAAACAAATAGATGAAAAAATAAAAAATACAACGAAAGATACGAATCTTAATGAAAAAGAAAAAGAAGAGGCGCTGAAATCATATGATAAAGAAAAAGAAGCTACTCTAGAAAAGATTAGAGATACAAACGAGAAAATTAGCACAAAACATAACAATAGGTATAATAAATATTTTACTATAGGTAAAGCAGATGTACTTTCACAGCTTAGCAATGAATCAATTCGAGCAACATCTAGATATCTAGAAAGCACTACTCATGCAGAAAAAGACATTGTTGAACAGGCTAAAAATGTTATGCATTCAGTTATGAGTAGCTATCTGGATCAAATTAGTCGTGATGTTCAAGGAAGAGATCAGGCACTTAATTTATTACAGCAAATAATACAAACCATTATTGATACTGATAGCGCTATCGTTCAAGACATTCGCTCATAAATAATTGCAATAATAGTTAATTATATTTAAGGAGGAATGACTCATGATTAATAAAGATAATAATTTAAATATAGATATTCTACGTCAGCAGAATGCAAACATTCCTCTCAAAGAGGCATCCTCGCAAAGTGAGGAGCCTCATCAACTGGGAAACAGCGAAAGCGAGGGTAATTTTCATAACAGCGCCAGTAAGGATAATAATATTGGCGCTATGCTCAAGAAAGATGTTGAGAAACTATCAACTTTAGTCAGTGAATGTAGCCCGCGAAATGAAGACTGGAAATGCCAGCACGACATACAACTTAACTTCGTTAAAAACATGCTCAGAAATTTTCCAACTGAGAACCTGTCAGAGAAAGGATCCGCGCTCTTACACGAAAGTTATTTGCTGATAAAAAACGTTCTGCAGCTTACAGAAAATGTTAATACTATTGACGGAAAGTTAAAGGATCCCGCTAAAATATTGACCCTGCATAACTCTGTGAGAAAAACCCTGGCTAACGTTGCTGACAACACAACCGGGTCAATTGCAATGGCAACGACCAAAGGAACCTTAACTCACGCTATCGCTTCTTTAGAGAGTTCTGCACCTGAAGTGAGAAGTTCAGAAACCAGCAGTACTTTAACTGCCAGTAGTTCAAGCGAATTTAAAAGTGATAAATATATATGCAGTGATATTGCTGATTTGATGAGTGTGCTCGGTAGCGACTACCTCGAAATCTATGCAAATAGCGTTGAGATAATGAGCGCATACTGGCAGGACTTCAGTGAACATATCCAAAGCAATATGGGAAAGTGGACTCACTCTAATAAAAAAGGCGATGCGATAGTTTTTGATGTCAATGCATTTCAAAAGGCCTTGATGCATTTTTATTATATCGATAAATATCCTAATGGTGATTTCCACTATCATTACAATCCAGACTATGTTTTATACCCTCCGGCACCAGCTGACAAAATTGGTGTTCCACTGGAAGAAGCAGAAAAATGGTGCGCCGCTTTAGGTCTTCCGGTAATTCCACCCGATCCCAAACACCGCACACCTTCTCCGATTGTCGAAGTTGAACCGCAAGGTAGCGGTCTGTATGTTATTATTCCCAACCCTCAGATTATTGACAGTATGAGTCAGTCTTCAGACTCAATGGTACACAGGGACGATAAAGGGAAGGAAAAAAATATATCTAAAGAATTCACCGGCTACGAAATAAGCACGGCTGAATACCAGGCATGGCTGGCGGGTTATAACGGCCAGGCAGAAAACATGAAAACCGACGTGCAGGTTATCACGACTAAATACAGTACAGCCAACTCCACCTACGATACGATTATCAAATTATTATCGTCAACCATTACTGCATTGTTTGATTCAGCGAAGGATTATTTACGTTTCTGATTAAGTAACACCCACAATTATCATCCACTATCTGGTCCCGAAAAATGGGACCAGCGCTTTATATTATTAAGCATCACCTTTCATTCATTTCCTCATCACAATCTTACAAAATGAGCGTTTTTTGATAGAGCAATTCTGCCAATACTTTATTTTATATTGATCAAATTAATACTATGAATAGAGAAAACGGAAGGAGCGTTCTATGCAACTGCAACATGGAAAAAATACTACACAACAATATATATTTGGCGACTTTGTATTAAAAAACAATGGAATATTATTATTCAAAAACAAAGAATATCATATTCCACCGAAAGAACTTGGCGTTATCATTCTATTACTTAATGCTGACGGTGAAATTGTTAGCAAAGAAGAGATTATCGATAAGGTCTGGAGCGCGAGTGTTGCCAGTGATGAATCTCTAACACGATGTATTTATGCATTGCGCAAACTTTTGCATGAGAATAAACAGTGTAAGTATATCGAAACGGTCTATGGTCGTGGATACCGTTTTACTGTACCTATTGTGATTGTGACCGATAATGAACCGGTAAAGTCGACCACCACTCTTGCCGTTTTTCCCTTTCGTACCGAAGGTTCGATCAATGTTCTAAAACTCCATTACGAACTTGTCCAGGGCCTTTCAAAATATGCTTTTTGTGGTTTAGATATTTTACCCGCTTCGGTAACAAATGAGGCCAGTGATTTCTCCACTATCCATCAGTTTATCAATAAAACAGGTCCAGAATATTATATTATGGGTCAGGTCGTTCACTATGGTAAAAACTGGCGTTTATTTATTGAGTTAATTCATGCCAGAACACATAAATTGATTGATCATCAAAGCATTGATTTCAATCCCGATAATCCTCTTTCCGTATTATTATCACAAGTAATTAATATTCTTATTGAAAAAATACCCAACATTAATTTTAAATCTATTAATACACAACAAATGCCATCTCTGGATTCTGCTGTTATGTATATGAATGGCAGAATGGAAATGTACCGTTATACACCAGAGAGTTTGAAACGAGCATTAGTAATATTTAGAGATTGTGTAAGTACGCAACCGCAAAATACCTTGCCCTACTGTTGCCTGGCGGAATGCCATATATCATTAGCCCTCCTTGGACTCAGTGAACAAAAACAAGCAATAACTACGGCAGTAACCTCCATTGAAAAGGCTCTTGAAATTAACCCTTCAAATTCTCAGGCATTGGGTTTACTGGGTTTAATCAGTGGGCTAAAAGATGAACATTCAGTGTCTAATGTGCTATTTAAGCAAGCACATTTACTCAAACCTAATTCGCCAGACGTTTATTATTATCAGTCTCTGCTATGTTTTTTGAACGGTGACCTTGCAAGAGCATTTAATCTAATAGAAAAAAGCATTGCTCTTGAACCCAATAAAATGGGTATAAGCATTCTTAAATTAATTATACTTTATTACACATCCCCCCTCGATAACGCGATATCTTTTGCATTAAATCTTAACAGTCAAAACACCTGTAACAATCCAATTATTACCTCTATTCTGGCTATGTTCATGGCACTGAAAGGACATAATGATAAAGCCAAAAGTTTATTGCTTAAACTTGAGCCTGAACATGGTCTTGATTACACCTGTGTTAACTCGCTTTATACGAAGTTTCTGATCTATGGCGCATCTATAAAAAATGACATTATGAAGTTACTGGCAAATATTAGCACCAACAAAATCAATGGTGTTATTTTGCCGTTAATTTACACTGTGTATGGTAAAAAAGAATATGAAAAGCGCTGGCAACAATTAATTAAAGAGAATGATTTATGGTCAAATGTTTTGCTTCATGACCCCCGTTTGCTCAGTGTGAAAAACGAATTTAATACTATTGGTGTGATGCGTACTTCTGCGTAATAACGAATATAAATTGCCCTGCTGAAGCAGGGCAATCTAGTGATTACTTCGTTAATAATACTCTACGCACAAGCCAGAAGACTTTCCTGTCCCAAGCTCTGATATACCAGTTTCAGGATTAAATTTCTCGTGTACTCCCATGAGCTGAGTACTTGTCCAATAATCCGTACTGCTAAAAGCGTTCCCATACGTTTTTAAATTACCATATTCGCCCCACAACGTACCTACTTTTCGCGGTACTACCCCACCGCTTGGCCGCTGCGCTAATTCTAAAGATGACGGCATTTGACCATAGCTACATGAAGTATTTATGATATCCCAGGTATTACTACTGCTAGCACCTAAACTAGTAAACCATTTTTTAATCTTGAATTTAAATACAACATCATTCCCTTTACCATTCTTGGGTTTCCCAGTAATAGTAACTTCACTTCTTATCAGCACAGATAATGTTACTTCTCCATTACTATCAACATTAATTCCATAAATCCCAGCCGTCCAATTATAATCCGTATTTTTCATATTATGGGTTAGTAACAGCGTGAATTTTGCACCATCAAACCCTGTTTCTGGAAAACCATCTGTCGCCCTGAATTTTACACCATTAACACTCAGCGACTCGACTTCCACAAAAGGAAGGATGTTATAGGATGGTTGCCCGTATATACGCCAACCTTTAATCTCCATAAATGAAGTTAAATTTTCTCCTTCTTGGTAGGCCATATATGTACGTTCATATATGCCATCACCCACATATCTCCATTTTTCCCCTTCTTTCTTTTCTACATTTTGTAAGTACACTGCATCATCCAGCAAATCCAGACCGTTATCCACCGGATTTCCAAAATCATCAACTAATAAAGCACTGACAGGTAAATCCGCCCCTTCCACTACTAAAACTTCTCGTATACGAAGCTGTGAACCAAGCGGACTCACTTCACCTGGTTTGATAGTATAATTGTTTGAATAATTGGCATCGCTCCAACCAGCCATCTTCAGTTGCGCATTCAAATTCGCTTCCGCAAAATGTGCCATATACTGTCTTTGATATTGCCCATTGCCGTTGTAAACCCAATTATTGCCCTGGATAGGATCCGCATTCCTGACTTGTACGTTTTCCTCATTAAGCTGAACAACACCATCAGTAATAAAGTTACCCTGGGCATCTTTAAGAACAACGGTCACCGTTATGCTATCCCCAGCGATATATATCGTTTTGTCCGCGACAATCGTTGATTGAGTTTTTGCCGCTGCACCTGGTTGTATTCCATATAATGAGGACTTAATCTCCGCTGCCCATGTTTTTAATTTCAGACTGGCAACCAGATTTTCCTCGGCACCCCATGCTGTCCAGACAATGGTATATTCACCATTATTCTGCTCGACCCACTGCATAGAATCGGGAGTTGCGCCGCCTACCGCGAAACTATCAATATAAGACTCGATGACTTCTGATGTCAGCCCGAAAGCAGGGTTACCAAACTCATCCCGTAACGTTACTGTGACGGTTAATGGCTCCCCGGCGATATATGCCGATTTATCTGTCCTGATAGCAGAATTTGCCTGCACCGGAGCACCGCTGTGGATGGAATAACTCTCTGATTGTTTACTGCTGCCCCACTCAGACAACTTCAGCGTCGCGTGGTGAGAGTCTCCCGCCATTTGCGCCGACCATGTAGCAGTATAAACACCGGCGTTTTCAGACCATCCTCCTGAACGTACGGCTCCTTCCACTATTACGTTATCACCAGACAGTAAGGACTCGCCCCCTTCAACCAGGTTACCGTGCGCGTCTTTCAGCGTCACGGCGACGGTTATGGTCTCGCCAGCGGTGTATGCGTTTTTATCCGTGGCGATAGTTGATGTGGCTTGCGCCGGAGAACCGGACTGTATGTCATAGCGATCTGACGTTACGCCATCACTCCACGACTGCAATTGCAGGTTGGCGTGCTGATTGGTACTGGCAATCGTCGCCATTCGGGTTGTGGTATACACGCCACCTGATTCAACCCAGCTTCCCGTTTCTGACGGGTCGGTGCCAGCCACCGTCAGCACACCATTAGCGGCTAACTGTGAAGCTGCACCGGTTACCAGATTATCGAACGCATCCCGGAGCGTTACCGTGATGGTGATTGTCTCTCCAACCGTATAGTTCGACTTATTTGTTTCAACGGTTGAAGTGAGCTGCGATGCATCACCCGGTACAAAGGTGACGTTCTGGCTCTGGCTGCTGTTGTTGATGCTGGCGGTGACCACACTGGTTCCGGCGGTCTGGCTGGTGACAGAGATTTCCACCGTGCCATCCGGCTGAGTGGTCACCGTCGGGGCAGTCGTTGCGCCGTTGCCTGCCATCACGCTGACCGTCTGCCCGGCAAGCGCATTACCGTTAGCATCAGTGACCTTCACCTGCAGCGTATTCGCCGTCGCGCCGTCAGCCACTGAGCCGTCCTTAATGACCACCAGATCCGCGATCTGCGCCGTTCTGACATCGGCGATAAACGTCACATCCCGGCTCTGGCTGCTGCTGTTGATGCTGGCGGTGACCACACTGATTCCTGCCGTCTGGCTGGTGACACTGATCTCCACCGTCCCGTCTGGCCCTGTGATGACCGTCGGGGCAGTCGTTGCGCCGTTGCCTCCCAACACGCTCACCGTCTGCCCGGCAAGCGTATTACCGAACGCATCGGTCACCCTCGCCCGCAGCGTGTTCGCCGTCGAACCGTCCGCCTCTGAACCATCCTTAATGACCACCAGATCCGCGATCTGCGCCGTCCTGACATCGGC
>JAIJJM010000806.1 GCA_022728415.1 Collinsella sp.
AAGATGAACGGGAAATAGAACATCTGCGGGCTCAGATAGAAAAACTGCGCCGGATGCTGTTCGGTACCCGTTCTGAAAAACTGCGTCGTGAAGTTGAACTGGCTGAGGCTCTGCTGAAACAACGTGAACAGGACAGCGATCGTTACAGTGGGCGGGAAGACGATCCTCAGGTTCCCCGCCAGTTGCGACAGTCGCGCCATCGTCGTCCGTTACCGGCACACCTTCCCCGTGAAATACACCGCCTGGAGCCAGAAGAAAGCTGTTGCCCGGAGTGTGGCGGTGAGCTGGATTATCTGGGGGAAGTCAGCGCTGAACAGCTGGAACTGGTGAGCAGTGCCCTGAAAGTGATCCGCACAGAACGGGTAAAAAAAGCCTGTACAAAATGTGACTGTATTGTTGAAGCACCGGCGCCGTCCAGCCCGATAGAGCGTGGTATCGCGGGCCCCGGATTACTTGCCCGCGTGTTAACGGGAAAATACTGCGAACATCTGCCACTGTATCGTCAGAGTGAAATCTTTGCCCGCCAGGGTGTCGAACTGAGCCGGGCCTTACTCTCCAACTGGGTTGACGCGTGCTGCCAGTTAATGACACCGGTGAATGATGCCCTGTACCGTTATGTAATGAACACCCGCAAGGTTCACACTGATGACACACCGGTAAAGGTACTGGCACCGGGTCAGAAAAAGGCGAAAACAGGGCGTATCTGGACGTATGTCCGGGATGATCGCAATGTGGGTTCGTCATCTCCTCCAGCGGTCTGGTTCGCGTACTCGCCGAACCGGCAGGGGAAACACCCGGAGCAACACCTCCGCCCCTTCCGGGGTATCCTGCAGGCGGATGCGTTCACAGGTTACGACAGGTTGTTCAGTGCAGAACGTGAAGGTGGTGCACTGACAGAAGTTGCGTGCTGGGCCCATGCCCGGCGAAAAATCCACGATGTATACATCAGCAGCAAAAGTGCGACGGCAGAAGAAGCCCTGAAGCGAATCAGTGAACTGTACGCCATCGAGGATGAAATACGGGGATTACCGGAGTCAGAGCGTCTTGCCGTCAGGCAGCAGCGAAGCAAAGTGTTACTGACGTCGCTGCATGAATGGATGGTGGAGAAGAATGGTACGCTGTCGAAAAAATCCAGACTGGGCGAAGCGTTCAGCTATGTACTGAATCAGTGGGATGCCCTCTGTTATTACAGTGATGACGGTCTGGCGGAGGCGGATAATAATGCTGCGGAAAGAGCGCTTCGTGCAGTCTGTCTCGGAAAGAAAAACTTTATGTTCTTTGGCAGCGATCACGGCGGCGAGCGTGGAGCACTGTTGTACGGGCTGATCGGCACCTGCCGTCTGAACGGTATCGATCCGGAAGCGTA
>JAIJJM010000040.1 GCA_022728415.1 Collinsella sp.
GCGCCGCTGACCGGTGGACGGCACCGAGCCGTCTGGTTGAATCGAGAAGGGGGGAGGCCTCGCGGCCTCCCCCTTTTTTTGCGTTTAAAGCCTGATCTAACAAACTCGCTGTGTTTTATGACCCTCGTTTGTCGCATCTTCCGTTAACGGGCTACAATAACTTAGTCTGTGCAATATGGAGGTGAACATGGCTGAAGCTGGTATCGGCGTTGATATCGTCGAGATTTCCCGCATGAAATCAATCCTTGAAAAGACGCCGTCGTTTGCTCGGCGTGTGTTTACCGAAGAAGAGTGCGCATATTGCGACGCTTCATCGCGTCCTGCGGC
Source organism: Collinsella sp. (assembly GCA_022728415.1). Next base: position 328 of record JAIJJM010000040.1, read on the forward strand.
GCACTATGCGAGCCGTTTTGCTTCTCGTGAAGCGGTTCTCAAGGCTCTTGGTACGGGCTTTAGTCAGGGCGTCGGCCGCAAAGACGTTTCGGTAACGCGTGATAAGCTTGGAAAGCCTAAAGCAGTGCTTTCGGGTCGAGCGCTCGAGATTGCTCAAGAGTTGGGTGTCGTTGAAGTTGCGCTTTCCATTACCTTGACGGGTGATTTGGCCGTAGCCAATGCCATTGCGATCACCGAGGATGCTCGACCTAAGCCTAAGGAAGAAAAGGTGAGCACCAAGGAACGCGTTGCACAAACATTTAAAGAGGCTCGCTCGGTTTTAGATGAGCTTGAGCAACTGCAACATTCAGCTTTGACGGAGCACCAGGGCGATGCTTCGCAAGATACGCTAGGAGCATAGATGAAACCGGTTTTGAGTATCGAGGAAGTCGTTCGCCTCGAGGATATTATCGAACGCGAAGGAACTTCGAAGGCCGAGCTTATGGAACTGGCGGGTGAGTTTGCTGCTAGTGAAATTCTTAAACTCAATCCCGATCGCGTCCTTGTTCTGGTCGGTTTTGGCAATAACGGTGGCGACGGCTGGGTCGCGGCTGACATCTTGAGTCATAAAGGCGTTGACGTGGATATCGTGTCTCCGGTTGAACCGGATGAGATTCCTGCCGCTCTTGCTCGCCATGTTGCCCGCCGTACCGCCGGTCGTGACGTACATGTGTGCGTCGGTCCCTCGCGAGATGAGCTTGAGGTTTTGATCGACAAGGCCGACGTTGTCGTTGACGCTATTTTTGGTACCGGTTTCCACGGTGACTTGCGTGCACCGTTCTCCATCTGGATTCCGACAGTTAACGACTGCGCCGACCATGTGGTGTCTATCGATGTTCCTTCGGGTCTGAATGCCGAGACCGGTATTGTCGATGACGACTGCATCCGTGCCGAGCGCACGGTCACGATGATCACGCCCAAGATTGGCCTCTACAGCGCTGATGGCCCAGAGTACGCCGGTGATCTGGTGTGCGGTAGCCTCTATGATCGCCTTGATGAGGTCATCAATGATGTTGACCATGCCGCCGAGATAGTCGAGCCCGGTGACCTGGTGGATTTCTTTGCTCCGCTGCCCACGAATATCGATAAGTATTCTCGCGGTTCCGTCCTTATTGTTGCCGGTTCGGCGCAGTATCCCGGCGCTGCCATTATGGCCGCCAAGTCTGCTGCCCGCGCGGGCGCCGGCTATGTGGCTGTCGCGACGCCCGATGCGTGTGCCAATCTTATTCGTATGGCGCTTCCCTCGATTCCGGTTTTTGCTATTCCGTCCGATTCCCGCGGCTCTTTTGGTGCCGCTGCGCGTATGACCGTGTGCGAGATTGCAAAGAAGTACAGCTGCGTACTGTGCGGTCCCGGCATGACGACGTCTGCCGGCGCCATGCAGGTGGTTTCGGGCTTGTTGGAACTTGATGTGCCGCTGATCCTTGATGCCGATGCGCTCAACTGTCTTTCTAAGATTGCTATCGACGGTATCGATAGCAATCCTGAGATGTATCGCCGTGAGCAGCCGCTCGTCATGACGCCGCACTATCGCGAGCTTTCGCGTTTGGTTGCTGGTGACGAGGTTAACGATCTGGGGACTGCAATCGCGGCCGCGCAGAAGGTTGTCTGGGCTGCTGGCTCCGACAATCTCGTGGTTATTGCCAAGGGGCCGACGACGGCTATCTGTGGCGTTGAGCGCGTGCTTTTGCCGCTCTCGGGTCCGGCGTCGTTGGCGACTGCCGGTTCGGGCGATGTTCTTGCGGGCATTTTGGCTGGCACACTGGCTACCATGCGTGATGAGATGGATCGCTGGGAGCTGCTGTATTCGTATGCCGTCGCACTTCACAGTTACGCAGGTTTTGCCGCGGCGACGGAGTACGGTGAGAAGAGTGTTATTGCGACCGATCTGATCGATTTAATCGGTCCTGCCATGGAATTGGCGGCAAAGGACGCACTCGATGATCTGGGAATCATGGACGAAGGGTCGGATGACTAATCATGAATAAAGCCGATTTGACGCGCTGGTCCTGGGTTGAGATTGACCGCGGGGCGCTTCGCCGCAACACGAGGGCTTACAAGAACCTGCTCAATCCACGTCAGCGACTGTGCTGCGTGGTCAAGGCCGATGCCTATGGGCATGGTGCCGTCGAGTGCGCCAAAATCATGTACTCGGCCGGAGCCGACATGTTCGCGGTGGCGACGGTCAGCGAGGGTGTTGAGCTACGTCGGGGCGGAATTACCAAGTCCATCCTGATCTTGAGCGAGCCGCCTATCGAGGCTATCCCCACCCTGCTTGAGTTTGACATTATGCCTTCGGTCTATACGTCCGATTTCGCCCTTGCCTATGGCGAGTGCGCTGTCGCTGCAGGCAAGGTGGGCAAGTACCATCTAGCCATCGAGACGGGCATGAACCGCATCGGTGTTCACTACACGCAGGTGCTCGACTTTGTTCGTGGTATTAGCTTCCATCGCGGTATCCAGTGTGATGGCGTCTTCACGCACTTCGCCACAGCCGATGAACCTTCGGGTTGGGACTACAAGCTGCAGTGCCAACGCTTTACCGAGGCCGTTCAGGCCATTAAGGACGCGGGTTTTGAGTGCGGTATCGTGCACTGTGCCAACACGCCGTCCTCGATGCTCGATCCCTCAATGCATTTTGATATGATTCGCGTCGGGGTTGGCTTGTACGGCATGCAGCCATGCGAGCTGAGCGGCCGCGTGATGCAGCTCGATCCCGTTATGAGCGTTCACGCGCGCGTGACGCGTGTGGCGCATCCTGCGATGGGCGAGGGCGTGGGCTACGGATTTACCTATCGCGTGCCGCGTACGCGCGTTCAGATCTGCACGCTGCCGATTGGATATGCCGACGGTCTTTCTCGTACGCTCTCCAATCGTATGGACGTGCTGTATCGCGGTGAACGTGTGCGTCAGGTGGGTAACATCTGCATGGATCAGTTTATGGTCGCCATCCAGTCCAACCCGGCACATGAGATTCCCGAGGCTGAGTATGGCGACGAGATGATCATTGTCGGCCGCGATGGTGATGCCGAGATCACTATGGACGAGATGGCCCGACTGCGCGGCACGATTAACTACGAGGTCGCCTGCGGCTTTGGCATGCGTCTCGACAAGATTTACGTGTAGGAGCCGCCATGGGCGTCATGCACATCCCCGGACATAGTCACCAGGCGCCGCGCGAGGTTGCGCTCGAGGAGATTGAGGCTGTTTTAGGCGACTGCCATCTCTGCCAGCTCTATCAGTCGCGCCATAACATCGTGTTTGGCGTGGGAAACCCCCACGCCCGCGTAATGTTTATCGGCGAGGCGCCGGGGCGTAACGAGGATCTGCAAGGCGAGCCGTTTGTGGGGGCGGCGGGCGAGGACCTCAACGGCATCCTGTCGCTGGCTGGCCTCAAGCGCGAAGACGTCTACATTGCCAACGTGCTTAAGTGTCGCCCACCGGGAAATCGCAATCCTCGGCCCGAGGAAGTGCTGGCCTGTTCACCGTTTTTGCGTGAGCAGATTCGAAGCATTTGGCCCGATATCATCGTGACGCTCGGTAACCCCGCGACGCATTTTGTGCTTAAGACCGAGATCGGCATCACCAAGCTGCGCGGCAGGTTCCATCAGATGGGGCATTTTGTGGTGATGCCCACGTTCCATCCGGCGGCGGCGCTGCGTAATCCGGCGTGGCAGGAGCTGCTGGAGGAAGACTTTAAGATGCTGGGCGACTATCTGGAGCGGCATCCCGCGCCAGAGGGTGCCTCGGAATAATAAGGAGCATATATGTCCCTGGAGCGCCTGGGGGTAGGTATTTATAAAACGGCTTGCTCTGCCGATACGGAGCATTTTGGCGAGCTGGTTGCGCCGTGCCTGGAAGATGGTGATGTGCTGATCTTGACCGGCGGCCTCGGGGTGGGCAAAACCCACTTTACCAAGGGCGTTTCGCGTGGTCTGGGCGACGGTCATATGGTCACGAGCCCCACATTCGCACTCATGGCCGTTCATGATCAGGGGCGTATTCCGCTGTTCCACTTTGACCTGTACCGTCTGGAGCATGCTTACGAGCTCGAGGATACGGGCATTTTCGATGTACTGGGCTATGAGGGCGCCTGTCTGTTGGAGTGGGGCGAACAGTTCCAGGACGAACTGACGGACGAGTATCTTTCGGTAACGCTTAAGCGTGATGAGAACGATAGCGACGTGCGAACGATAACGCTCGAGGCGCACGGCGTGCGCGCAGCGGAGCTTTCCGATTTGATTGATAAGGCTGTACAAGATGAGCTTGCATAACGATTACGCGCTGGTGGTGGCGCTCGATACTTCGACCGATATGCTTGCCTGCGCGGCAAGCTGGACTGATGGACAGACGGGCGAGGCGAAGCTGGTGAGTGGCGACCATATGTGTCGTCGCCATGCCAATGTGGAGCTCGTAAATACCGTCGACAGCGTGCTTGCTCAGGCTGGCATGGACCGTGCTGACGTGGGCAGTTACGTCGTCGGTCGCGGTCCGGGTTCGTTTACCGGTGTGCGTATCGGCATTTCCACCGCCAAGGGCTTGGCGCGCGGTGCCAACGTGCCGCTGTTGGGCGTGTCGACGCTCGATGCCTGCGCATGGACCGCGTGGAAGGCTGGCGTGCGTGGCAAGCTCGGCATTCTGGCCGATGCCATGCGCGGCGAGGTGTATCCGGCTTTGTATGTGCTGAGCGACGAGGGCCCCGAGCGTCAGTTTGAGCGCGAGCACGTGGTCAAGGCTGCCGTGGCGCTTGATGAGTGGCGCCAAGCCGCGGACTGGGACCAGGTTCAGCTGACTGGCGACGGTCTCGTGCGCTATGGCAAGCTGCTGGGCGAGGATGAGGCCGCTCGCTGCGTAGAGCGCGACTTGTGGTGGCCTTCGGGCGAGGGCCTCCTCCTTGCACATGCCGCGGGTGACGGCGACCCGGCCCGCGTCCTGCCGATCTATACGCGCCTTTCTGACGCCGAGGAAAACGAGCGCAAACGCCTGGGTCTTGCCGAGAGCGCGCAGAGCGAAATTACGGGCGTCGCCGATGAGCTCGCCGGTCGCCATCTGCAATTCCGCCCCATGGGTGCGGCGGACGCCGAGGGTGCGAGCGCGCTGGAGGCCGCCTGCTTTGAAGGCGCTGGGCACGAGGAGTGGACGCCGGGCATGTTCCTGTCCGAGCTGGGCGAGGATGTTGCGGCGCCACGCAGCTGGTGGGTGGCGCACGACGACGGTCAGCTGCTGGGGCTTGCCGGTGGCATGGTCGTAGACGGTGACGTGCAGATTCTGGATGTTGCCGTCGACCCGAAGCATCGCCGTGAGGGTATTGCCCGCAAGCTGCTGTCGCACGTGAGCTACGATGCCCAGATGCTCGGCTGTACGACCGCCTCGCTCGAGGTTGAGGATGGCAACGAGGGCGCTATTGCGCTCTATGCCTCCCTGGGCTTTACCGAGGCGGGCTGCCGCCGCGGTTACTACGGTGGCGGCAAAAATGCCATCGTCATGACGGCGCCGCTGCCCTTGGTGCTCCCGGTCGACAACGCTTCGCCCGAGCCGACGGCGGCTGAGCAGCGTGTATGGCCGCTATCTGCACCCGAGCGTACCGTTGAGGAGCGCGCCGAAATTGAGCGCCGTCGCCTGGTGCTTGCCATCGAGAGTTCGTGCGATGAGACGGCCGTGGCGATTATCGATGCGGACGGTAATATGCTGGCCAATCAGGTTTCGACGCAGATCGATTTTCATGCCCGTTTTGGCGGCGTAGTGCCCGAGATCGCTTCGCGCAAGCACGTTGAGGTTATCGTGAGCGTCGTGGACGCTGCGCTCGAGGATGCCGCGGCATCGCTTGGTCTTGAGGGCGGAGCCATCGCGCCGAGCGAACTCGCCGCTGTTGGCGTGACACGGGGTCCGGGCCTGGTGGGTGCTCTGGTGGTGGGCGTCGCCTTCGCCAAGGGCTTTGCCTATGCCGCCGGTAAACCGCTCGTGTGCGTCAACCATCTGGAGGGTCATCTGTTCGCCAACCTGCTGGCGCAGCCCGATCTCAAGCCGCCGTTTATCTTCACGCTCGTCTCGGGTGGTCATACCATGCTTGTTCACGTCAAGGCGTGGGGCGACTACGAGGTGCTCGGCGAGACGCTCGACGACGCCGTGGGTGAGGCCTTCGACAAGGTGGCTAAGGCGCTGGGTCTGGGCTATCCCGGCGGCCCCATCATCTCCAAACTGGCCGAGACGGGCAATCCCCGCGCGATTGACTTTCCCCGTGCGCTCAATAGTAGGGGAGACTATCGATTCTCGCTTTCGGGCCTTAAGACGGCCGTGACGCTCTACATTGAGCAGGAGACCAAAGCCGGGCGTACGATTCATCTGCCCGACCTGGCGGCTTCGTTTGAGGCCGCGGTCTTTGACGTTCAGTACAAGAAGGCCAAGAACGCGCTGCATGCCACCGGATGCAAGGAATACTGCATCGGCGGCGGCGTCTCGGCTAATCCACATCTGCGCGAGATGATGATCAAGAAGCTCGGGCGCCAGGGCATCCGCGTGACGGTGCCGCCCCTCTCGGCATGCACCGACAACGCCGCCATGATCGCGGAGGTCGCCCGTCGTGAATTCGACCGAGGAGAAATCTCGCCGTTCGACGTCGACGCCGATCCAAACATGACGCTGTAGTCGTACGGGTGCGGTCCCCGATCGGAGGGGCCGGATATAAGGTTTCCTGCTCTACAGTCCTGCGCAAGACGAAGGCCACATTAAGTGGCCTTCTTTGCGTGCGGAACTCGCGATAAACCTTATATCCGGCCCCTCCGACCGGGGACCTTTCTGTATCGATACGGCTTCTGAGCTGGTTTGGCGTCGACAACGCCCAACAAAGTTAACCTGCCAGAGTCGAATTTCCAGTGGGCTTTAGCTGAAAGAAATCTACTTGATCATCGACTCTATATCGCGGCTTCTAATGGGCTCGTTCATCGAGACCGCCGTTGAGCATATTCCTGACAGAGCTAAAGACGTCGTCATGCGTGTAGCGAAGCTGCATGTTGGCGGCTTGACGATCGGCGGCATCAAGTGCGCTTTCGATTGTGTTGCTAAGCGACTTGTACTGCTCAAAGCTCATGACGACCATAGAGCCCCGCCCATTTTTTGTTAGAAAAACAGGGCCCTCTTGTTCGACTTCGCGCTCAACGTCTGGGTAGTGATTCCTTAGATCGGATACTGGCCTAATGTTCATGCTATGCCTCCTGAAGTATCATGACCTTATCATAATTATGATAACAGAGTTGAGATTTGGGATGGAAGTCCCTCGGGGGCGGGGCGGGCGCCTGCCGCCATATATGAACTTTATCGCGAGTTCCGCACGAACAGGAGGCCACTTAATGTGGCCTCCGTCGTGAGCAGGACTGTCCGAGCAGGAAAGTTCATATGCGCCGCCCGGCTCCCGCCGCTCTCAGGGGCATCTCTCATGCAAAGACTTTTGTCGGATAAAGTCCGAGGTCAGTGGCGTTTTATACCGAGAATTTCAAAAAAGTTGAAAATTCATTACAAATTTGCGTTGACTTTAGGTAACTAAAGTTTCATACTGCTTTTCATCCACTGGGGGATGTGAACTCGCACGAATCGTTCACATCATGATTGAAGAGGATTTCTCAGACATGTTCACGCATCAGCTAGACATTATCAGCGTAGTAATTATCTGATGCGGGTTAGCACATACAGCTAGCCCGTACGATAACGGGCGGCTGATGAAGATGAGGGTCGTCGAGCGCAACCGACGGCCCTCATTTTTTATGTCTGAGTAGTTCTTTTTAGAGGAGGAAATGTAATGAACGGAGTTTTGCTCATGGTTGTGGCTGCGGCGGTGCTCGCCTGCGGCTATCTGGGCTACGGCCGCTGGTTGGCCAACAAGTGGGGCGTTGACAAAGAGGCCCTCACGCCGGCCAAGCGCATGAAGGACGGCAAGAGCTTCTCGCCCGTCTCCGCCTTCACCGCGTTCTCGCACCAGTTCAGCTCGATCTGCGGTGCCGGCCCTGTCACGGGTACGATCGTCGCCATGGCCTTTGGCTGGCTGCCCGTCGTGCTCTGGGTCCTCGTCGGCGGCATCTTCTTTGGCGCCGTCCACGACTTTGGTGCCCTGTACGCTTCGATGAAGAACAACGGCAAGTCACTCGCTCAGCTCATCGAGAAGTACATCGGCAAGACCGGCCGTCGCCTGTTCCTGCTGTTCTGCTGGCTGTTCTGCATCATCGTCATCGCCGCTTTCACCGATATGGTCTGCGGTACGTTTGCTGCTCCCGTCCTCGATGCAGCCACCGGCGCTGTCAACGAGGCTAAGTCCTACGCCGCTGGCTGCGCTGGTACTATCTCCATCCTGTTCACGTTCGTTGCCATCGTCTTTGGTTGGGCCCAGAGGAAGTTCAACCTCACCGGCGCTGCCGAGTTCGTCACCGGCGTGGTGCTCATGGTTCTCATGTTCGCCGTTGGTATGCAGTTCCCGGTTTATCTGACCAAGTTCCAGTGGTTCGCCGTCGTCATGGTCTATCTGGTCTTCGCTGGTGCTATGCCCATCCAGATGCTCAAGACCCCGCGTGACTACCTTACTTCGATCATGATGATCGTCATGATCGCCTGCGCTGTCCTCGGCATCGTTGTCCTGGGTGTTAACGGCCAGGCTACGATGACCGCTCCGGTCTTCACCAACTTCTCTGGTGCCTCCGGCATGATGTTCCCGGTCCTGTTTGTCTCCGTTGCTTGCGGCGCTCTCTCCGGTTTCCACAGCCTCGTTTCTTCCGGTACCTCCTCTAAGCAGGTTGAGAAGGAGCAGGACGCCGTCAAGGTCGGTTTCGGCGCTATGATCGTCGAGTCCTTCGTCGGCATCCTTGCCATCATCGTCGCCGGCATCATGTTCTCCACCATGAACACCACTGGTGCTAATGGCGCTGCCGTGGGTACCCCGTTCCAGATCTTTGCCGCTGGTGTTGCTCGCGGTATGCAGGCCTTTGGCATTGACGGCACTGTTGCCACGGTCTTCATGACTATGAACGTTTCCGCTCTGGCCCTGACCTCGCTCGACGCCGTCGCTCGCATCGCCCGCACTTCGTTCTCTGAGTTCTTTGCCCAGACCAACGACGCTCTGGCCGTCGACTCCAAGGCCGGCTACATGAAGGTCCTCGGCAACCCCTGGTTCGCCACGGTCGTCACCTTGCTTCCCGGTCTCGCCCTCGCCTTTGGCGGTTATGCCAACATCTGGCCGCTCTTTGGTGCTTCCAACCAGCTGCTCGGCGGTATGACCATGATCACCCTCGCCGTGTTCTGCAGGTGCACCGGCCGCAAGGGTTGGATGCTCTACGTGCCCGTCGCCTTCCTGCTCTGCTGCACCTTCACCTCGCTGGTCCAGAGCGCCATGGGCTGCATGACCGCTGTCCAACAGTTTGGCTTCTTCGGTACCATCCCGGCTACCGCCACCACGGCTGCCGTCTCCGTCGCCGCCACCAAGGGCCTGCAGCTTGTCTTTGCCATCCTGCTGATGGTCCTGGGCCTCATCGTTGCCGTCAACTGCCTCAAGGAGTTCTTCGGCAAGGAGGCCGGCTCCATGCCCGACGAGGAGCCCGAGTGGTCCGAGATGGGCAAGGCCGAGTACGGTCGCGCTGCTGCTGAGGCTCCTGCCGACGCTGAGGCCGCCAAGGCTTAGCCGATCGGACGGATTGAATCCTCCATCTCTATGACTCGGAAAGACCGGGTCCGCAGAACGCGGGCCCGGTCTTTTTTGTAAAGAAGGGTGATGCCGGGGTGTTCTCTCAGATGTTTTGCGTGAAGGGCGGCGCGCGTTGTACCATATAGACGTATATGTGTGCATATGAAAGGGGCCCCGTGGCCAAGACGGTATATTCCGATAACCAACAAAATGTCGATGCTCTGGCTGAGCGTCTGAGCGGACAAACGTCGCTTTCTGCCGAGCGGGCCAAGCTGGTTGCCTACGACCTGCTCTGCCGCAAGGCGCTCAAGATCAAGTCGAGCGCGCTGGCGCAAATCTTCCGCTCCGTGGATAAGGAGTGCGATACCAAGGCGATGCGCGATGAGCTTATCGCGGCAAAGATTGTGACCAAGATCGAGGGCAGCGGCATTAACGGCCGCCCGGCGTTCTATACCATCAATGCCGAGATGCATGATGCCCAGGAGCAGCCTGTCGAGGATTCCGTTGAGATGCCCGCTGCGGAAGAAGTTGCCCCGCGTGAGCATATCGATACCGACGAGCTGCTCGATGAGCATGTCGTGCGCGCCTTTACCGCCAAGGCGGGCCGAGGCGTCTTTGGCGGAGGCGGAAAGCGTGATGCGCAGCGCCGCGCCCAACAGGAACGCTTCCGT
>JAIJJM010000807.1 GCA_022728415.1 Collinsella sp.
GATGGCGCGGGCGATGGCCACGCGCTGGCGCTGGCCGCCCGAAAGCTTAACGCCGCGCTCGCCCACCATGGTGTCAAAGCCACGGGGCAGGCGGTCGATAAACTCGGTCGCATTAGCCAAGCGAGCCGCCTCGTGAATCTGCTCGTCGGTGGCGTCGGGGCGGCCGTAGGCGATATTCTCGCGAATGGAGCGGTGGAACAGCAGCGCCTCCTGCGGCACGTAGGCAACCTGGCGGCGCAGGCTCTGCTGCGTGCAGCGCGAGACATCCTGGCCGTCCACGAGCACGCGGCCGCCCTGCACGTCGTCCAGGCGAAGCAACAGCTTGGTGAGTGTCGTCTTGCCCGAGCCCGATTTGCCCACCAGGCCCACGCGCTGGCCCGCCGCCACATGGAGCGTCAGGTCGTCGAACACGTTCTCGCCCGCCGCGGCGTCACGGTATGCAAAGCTCAAGTGCTCAAAATCAATTGCGCCCTCGCGCACCTTGAGCTCGGGGGCATTCGCGTCGTCTGCCACCAGACGCGGCTCGTCCAGCACGCGCGTCATCTCGGCGGCGTCGCCCAGCGCGCGGTTGATGCGTTGCATCATGGAGCTCACGTAGTTCAGACGCATAGTGAGGTTGTACGTGTAGGTAAAGATCATGACGAGCGCGCCGGCCGAAATGCCAAACCACGCGTTGCCGCCCGCGGCGAACACGCTCACCACGGCCATGGTAATGACGATAAGGCCCGAGGTCGTAAAGTTGCGTTGCATCATGGCGTGCATCGATACCGTTTCGGCATCGCGCGCGGCACGGTCGGCGGTATCGAATAGGTCGCGCTCAAAGTCCTCGCGCCCGCAGGTCTTGACGGCCAGGATGTTCGTGACCGCGTCTGACAGCACGCCCGACAGCTTGTTCTGCGCGGCGGACGTCGCGGCCGAAAGCGGCATGATGCGCTTGTACATAAGCCAGACAAACGCGATGTAGATGACCATGATGCCCACCAGGATCACGGTAAATGCGGGCACCACCGGGGCGAGCGCCGCCACCGTGCAGACAACCGAGGTGATAGTGGGGATGAGCGAATACACCGTCACGTCCACCAGACCCGTGTAGCCGCTCATAAAACGGCTCGTCTGGCTCACGAGCGATCCGCCAAATCGACTGGTGTGGAATGTCATGGATTGGTTGGAGAGCGTGTCGAAGCACAAGCGCGCCAGGTGATAGTTGCCCGCAATCTCGAGCTTGTAGACGGTATAATCCTGCAGCTTGGAAAGGATCTGGCCTACCAGGTTAACGAGCACGAGCGCCAGAATATAGGGGCTAAAGACCTCAAACACCTGGTCGCCTGCCACGGGGCCGGCCTGGACGCGGTCGATGGCCTCGT
>JAIJJM010000808.1 GCA_022728415.1 Collinsella sp.
AACGAGCAGATGGTGCAACGGCTGGAAGCGGCCCGCGAAATGGGGCTGGTGCTGCGCTACGTGGCGCGTTTCGATGCCAACGGCAAAGCGCGTGTGGGCGTGGAGGCGGTGCGTGAAGACCATCCGCTGGCATCACTGCTGCCGTGCGATAACGTCTTTGCCATCGAAAGCCGCTGGTATCGCGACAACCCGCTGGTGATCCGTGGGCCTGGCGCGGGGCGCGACGTCACCGCAGGGGCGATTCAGTCGGATATTAACCGCCTGGCGCAGTTGTTGTAATCCTGAGCCAGAGAAAGCAGTATTTGCGTAACGCGCCCTGCGGAAAGCGGGGTGCTGTGAGTAAATACTGCTTGTTTATGTAGCCAGTCGATAAAATGTCTGCTGGTTGCTAAAGAGAGCATTTCAGCTTTGCTGTTATTTCCGCCCGTTAATGCACATACCATTTTACGATTTTTGCCCTGAACCCAGAGTTGCCACTGATTTTTCCACCAGCCGTGATAAGTTGTTCCCTGAAAACGCCAGGGCGTATTATCGGTATAGTCAGCTATTTCCTCTTCAATAAACCAAATCTCACCTTGCTGTTGGCGAAACAGATCAGCCCAGGCCGTAATAATGGCACCTCTTAAAAAACACTCGTGTGAAATTACATGTGTTTTTACTGTAGGGAATAAAATATTCAGTACTCTGAAATGCCCGTGTGCAGTGATAACCGGACGCAGAATAGCGCCTTTGGCATTGCGCTTGAGCGCTGCGCTGCCATACTGAATTTCATCAAACTGACTGCGGTGTAGAAATTGTGCTTCGCGCATATCAACGCGTTGTACAATATTATTGTCGTGTAACTCTGGTTCTGCATTTCCTCTGTATCGATAATGCAGACTTTCTCCAGCCTGATGCTGCGTGTAATTAGTAGAAAGATGAAGAATATTACCGCGAAGAGCATCAAAACTGATTAAAACATACAGTTTCTGCCCATTGCTGGCTCCCTGAAATGGCACCAGAAGAGCAACCGTTTCGATTATTTCAGGAGGCGTTATTTCTTTCTGATATTGTTTAGGTGTCCAGACTTTTTTGCAGTTACGACATTGAATGCGTTGCGACCCCTGTGGATTGTGGCCATAACAAATCGTCTTTGTGCCATAACATACCGGGCAAAAATGGCCTTTCTCTGTTGCAAAAGTAGATAAGTGAACTGACAACCAGTCACGAAATTGTTGCTCGTCAAACAACGGCGGGTAACTGCCACATGCCCGACAGTGCAATGCCGGATAACCCAGCCGATAGTCGGGCCAGCTATAATCTTTAGATGTTGGCTGCCCTAAATTACGGCAACCAAACGACTTGCAGGCATTAATCGTAAAC
>JAIJJM010000809.1 GCA_022728415.1 Collinsella sp.
ACCTATACCGTTGTCGGCGGAATGCCAGAGGTCGTGCAGCGCTTCCTTGACATGCGGGGCGACCTTGCCTCTGTTCGTCAGCTACAGTCAGAGCTCAACGAACAGTACCGGCGGGATATCTCCAAGTATGCAAGTGGGCGAGCCCTTCAGGTGCAGAGCATTTACGATCAGCTCCCTATTATGCTCGAGGGCGAAAACAAACGCTTCGTGCTCAATTCCATTGACCCCAAGGCGCATTACGACAAGTACCAGCGAGATTTTGTCTGGCTTGTCGATGCCGGCGTTGCTCTCAAGGCCGATATCGTAACCGAGCCAAAATCGCCCCTGCTCAAGACGGCGCGGCCATCGCAGTTCAAGCTATATCAATCGGATACGGGCATGTTGATGGCGCGCTACCCCGTTGGAGTCGCCCAAGCGGCGTATCTTGATAACAAGGAGCCCAATCTGGGCGGCATTTACGAAAACGTGGTGGCCCAGCAGCTGGCTGCCCAAAATCGCCAGCTTTACTACTATCAGACAAAAAAGCGCGGCGAAGTGGACTTTGTGGTCGACGGGCCGGCTGGGACGGCTGTTCCGATCGAGGTTAAATCGGGCTCCTATTACCACGCGCACGCTGCGCTCGGTCATGTGCTTGATACGGCCGAATATGGCGTAAGGCTCGGAATTGTTTTCTCGAGAGGCAACGTTGAGCGCAACGGAGCTGTTCTTTATTTGCCGCTATATGCGACCTGGGCCCTTTCGGATGTTTTGGGTGACGCCCGTGCCGAGGGGATAAAGCTGGAGGTCAAGCCGGTCTAGGGCCAGTCCTCGATGCGACAAAGGGACAGTGCCTTTGTCGCATCCGCTATCCCGAGATAATGAGTGTGGATTTTCTCCCGTTTAGAGCGCGCTTGAACGTTCAAAGTGGGAGAAAATCCACACTCGATTTATGCCGATGGCGCGGTTCGCGCGCTCGCTTGCCTACAGTTGCTCGAGCATGGCGGTGCAGCCGGCGAGCACATCGCGGTAGGTGGCATCGAAGTTGCCGGTGTACCAGGGATCGGCCACGTCGCCGGGGCGCTCGGTCCAATCAAGCAAGCGCGTAATCTTGCCGTCGGGGTCGTCGCCAAAGATGCGATGCAGGCCGCGCGCGTTTTCAGCATCCATGTAGACGATGTGATCCCAGTCGCCATACTCCGCGCGACGCACCTGGCGCGCGCGGTGGGCAATGACGGGAATCCCGACTTCGCGCAGCTTGGCGACCGTGCCATGATGCGGCGGGTTTCCGATCTCCTCGGTCGAGGTGGCGGCGGAGTCGATGACAAACCCGCCCTCGCGCCCGGCGCGGCGCACCAGCTCGGTAAACACCGACTCGGCC
>JAIJJM010000810.1 GCA_022728415.1 Collinsella sp.
TATCCCCGAGTCCTTCAAGGTTCTCGTCAAGGAGATCCGCTCCCTCGCACTGGACATCGAGCCCATGCACGATGCCGACGAGGACGCCTCCGCCCCTGTGACCGCCGAGGAGACCTCCGCTCTCGACGACCTGGCTGCGCTCGCCGGCGTTGACGCCGACGTCGAGGCCGAGGATGCCGAGACCGCCGAGGCACCCGAGGCTGTCGCCGCCACGACCACTGATAAGGAGTAGTTGACTGTGGCAGATTTCGAAGCTACTGATTTTGACTCGGTAAAGATCTCCCTTGCCTCCGCCGACCAGATCCGTTCCTGGTCGCACGGTGAGGTCAAGAAGCCGGAGACCATCAATTACCGTACCCTCAAGCCCGAGAAGGACGGCCTGTTCTGCGAGAAGATCTTCGGTCCCGCCAAGGACTGGGAGTGCTCCTGCGGCAAGTACAAGGGTATCCGCTTTAAGGGCATCGTCTGCGAGCGCTGCGGCGTCGAGGTCACCTCGGCCAAGGTGCGTCGCGACCGCATGGGTCACATCGAGCTCGCCGCTCCCGTGTCCCACATCTGGTACTTCAAGAGCCCCACGAGCTTCCCGATGAGCCGTATGCTCGACATCAAGTCCAAGGACCTCGAGAAGGTTCTGTACTTTGCCAGCTACATCATCACCGAGGTCGACTATGAGGCCCGCGAGGCCGACGCCGACGACCTGCGCGAGGAGCTCGCCGCCGATCTGGAAGAGATCGATGCCGAGTGCGCCCGCCAGATCGAGTCCCTCAAGGAGCAGGGCAACCCCGAGAACTTTGACGAGTTCTCCGATGAGGAGCCGCTGACCCCCGAGGAGATCGCCTCCGGCATCGTCGACATCGAGGAAGAGTGCAAGGACGAGAAGCAGCTCCGTACGGACGCCTTCAACGCCTTCATGAAGCTCACCGAGCGCGACCTCATCTCCGATGAGCCGCTGTTCCGCGAGATGACCCGCTACTACTCCATGTACTTCAAGGGTGGTATGGGTGCCGAGGCCGTCCGCGACCTGCTCGCTGCCATCGACCTTCCTTCCGAGGCCGAGAAGCTCAAGGCCATCATCGCCGACGAGGACTCCCAGAAGCAGAAGCGCGAGAAGGCCGTTAAGCGCCTCGAGGTCGTTGATGCCTTCCTGAAGGGTGGCAACAGCCCCGCGAACATGATCCTGGACGTCATCCCGGTCATTCCGCCCGATCTGCGCCCGATGGTCCAGCTCGACGGCGGCCGCTTTGCCGCGTCCGACCTCAACGACCTGTACCGTCGCGTGATCAACCGTAACAACCGACTCAAGCGCCTGCTCGACCTGGACGCTCCTGCGATCATCGTGAACAACGAGAAGCGCAT
>JAIJJM010000811.1 GCA_022728415.1 Collinsella sp.
TGCACGCAGTTATGCCGGAGCGGGGCTTCTGGCCCATGTTGTCACCGGGAAATATGCAGACCATCTGCCGTTATACCGCCAGTCAGAAATATACCGTCGCCAGGGCGTGGAGCTGAGCCGCGCCACGCTGGGGCGCTGGACAGGTGCCGTTGCTGAACTGCTGGAGCCGCTGTATGACGTCCTGCGCCAGTATGTGCTGATGCCCGGTAAAGTCCATGCCGATGATATCCCTGTCCCGGTCCAGGAGCCGGGCAGTGGTAAAACAAGGACTGCCCGGCTGTGGGTCTACGTCCGTGATGACCGTAACGCCGGTTCACAGATGCCTCCGGCGGTCTGGTTCGCGTACAGCCCGGACCGGAAAGGCGTCCATCCACAGAATCATCTGGCCGGTTACAGCGGTGTGCTTCAGGCCGATGCTTACGGTGGTTACCGGGTGTTATACGAATCCGGCAGAATAACGGAAGCCGCGTGTATGGCTCATGCCCGGAGAAAAATCCACGATGTGCATGCAAGAGTGCCCACCGACATCACCACGGAAGCCCTGCAGCGTATCGGTGAACTGTATGCCATAGAGGCAGAAGTCCGGGGATGTACAGCAGAACAGCGTCTGGCGGCAAGAAAAGCCAGAGCTGCGCCACTGATGCAGTCACTGTATGACTGGATACAGACTCAGATGAAAACACTGTCGCGTCACTCGGATACGGCAAAAGCGTTCGCATACCTGCTGAAACAGTGGGATGGCCTGAACGTGTACTGCAGTAATGGCTGGGTGGAAATCGACAACAACATCGCAGAGAACGCCTTACGGGGAGTGGCCGTAGGCCGGAAAAACTGGCTCTTCGCGGGTTCCGACAGCGGTGGCGAACATGCGGCGGTGTTGTACTCGCTGATCGGCACATGCCGTCTGAACAATGTGGAACCAGAAAAATGGCTGCGTTACGTCATTGAGCATATCCAGGACTGGCCGGCAAACCGGGTAGTGCCATTAACCACAGAAACAGCACTGTTGTCCTGTATTAAGCAGGCAAGAGAAGATGTCCTTACCCTGCGCCATCTGCAGCTTCTGCACCAGAACCGGTGAATCTCACTCAACAGGCTTCATTTTCCCTGACGCCAGCCTGAATACAGCTGGCGTTTTCATTTATAAACAGAAAGGAAAACCGATAATAATGGAATGGACGCCCCTACCATGAAGCAACGGTAGGATATTACTGATAAACCTTCCAGTGGAGGTGCGTTATGGCCGTTTTAACGATTAGTGCGTATTACCGTGAAGGAGATCGGTGAGTAACATCGATGGAGATCGGTTCGTGTCACTTTCACAGAACCGTTTTTAAATTACCTTCACTGATCTCC
>JAIJJM010000812.1 GCA_022728415.1 Collinsella sp.
GATAGAAACTCCGGTTGCTTTGTCCGAAGAGGAGTTCCTTACATTGCCGGAATTCAGGTCATTAATAGCATCGGGTGAGAATCCGGTGATACGCTTAGTCTGCCGGGATGTGAAGCACGTGTTATCACATCGGGTCATCTATGCCAACCTGTATGAAGTGGCTTTGCCCGAAGACACGAAGTCCTTCGCTAACTTTCAGAAAATACGATTGGAAGAATTGGACAAGTATGCGATTTCCAAGTTGGTGCAGACTTTAATTCAGGTAATAAGTAATAGGTAATAAGTAATAGGTAATAAGCTGCGCTATAAACCGAATGGTTAATACCTATTACCTATTACTTATTACCTACTTATTACTTAAAATACTTGCATACTATTGTTATTCTGTTTAATTTTGGCAGCAGATTTAAATAATAGAATCATAAACTTGATACATGTATGTCAGTAAATAAAGTGATATTGATAGGAAACGTAGGACAAGATCCTAGGGTGAAATATTTCGATACAGGTTCGGCAGTGGCAACTTTCCCTTTGGCTACTACTGATCGTGGCTATACATTGGCCAATGGAACCCAGATTCCCGAAAGAACGGAATGGCATAATATTGTTGCATCCAACCGTTTGGCTGAGATTGTGGATAAATATGTGCACAAAGGTGACAAACTGTATCTGGAGGGGAAAATAAGAACCCGTTCTTATGATGACCAGAATGGGGCTAAACGCTATGTTACCGAGATTTTTGTGGATAATATGGAAATGCTCACTCCGAAAGGTACCGGTTCGGGATCGTATGCTCCGGCACAGCAGCAGGCTGCTGCTCCCGTGCGACCTCAATCGCAACAACCGCAGCAACCGGTGTCTTCGCAAGATAATTCGGCGGATGACCTGCCGTTTTAATGGTTAATGGCTACAAGTTAAGAGTTAGAATTGCCATCCGGCATCTAACCTTAACTTGCAGTGATAACCTTTAGCTGACAACTTGTGGCACATGATTTGCATGTAGCTACTTATTATTAACTTAAAACCAATATTTTGGACCCAGACGCTTATTTATGCCAGTTGGCAGAAATTTTTAACGGAATATCCGTAAACACACCTTCATTATCGGCAATAATAGCCATTGTTCTGGCAGGTTTGCTCCTGCTCGCTTCGGGCTTTGCTTCGGCATCCGAAATCGCTTTCTTCTCACTTTCGCCTTCCGATCTGAATGATATAGAAGAAGGCAATCATCCTTCTGATGGGAAAATCAGCAATCTGCTCGCAGACTCCGAACGTTTGTTGGCAACCATTCTTATCACAAACAACTTTGTGAATGTTACCATTATCATGCTCTGTAACTTCTTCTTCATGAATGT
>JAIJJM010000813.1 GCA_022728415.1 Collinsella sp.
GCGAGACCGGCTCCTACGTTGCCTCCGACGTGATCGCGCTTATCGATGCCACCCGCGATGTCGTGGTGCTCGAGGACGGTCAGTTTGCCAAGCTTACGCCTGCGGGCGTCGAGTACACCGACGAGGCCGGCAATGTCATCGAGCTCAAGGTCACCCACATCGATTGGGATCTGGATATGGCCGAAAAGGGCGGCTATCCCGACTTTATGCTCAAAGAGATTCACGAGCAGCCTCGCGTCGTGCGCGATACCCTGGTTGGCCGCATGACCCCCGCCGGCGAGCTCGATATCGACGAGCTGGGTCTTTCGCTCGAGGAGCTCAACGATATCGACCGCGTCTACGTGATCGCCTGCGGCACCAGCTATCACGCCGGACTCATCGCCAAGAACCTTATTGAGGGCTGGGCTCGCATTCCCACCGAGGTTGAGGCTGCCAGCGAGTTCCGCTATCGCAACCCCATCATCACGCCGACGACGCTCGTCGTTGCCGTATCCCAGTCGGGCGAGACGGCCGATACCCTCGCCGCCATTCGCGACGCGCGTATCAAGGGCGCCAAGGTCTTTGGCATCACCAACGTGGTGGGCAGCCCGGTGGCGCGCGAAAGCGACGGCGTTATCTACACCAAGGCCAACAAGGAGATCGCCGTCGCCTCGACCAAGAGCTTCATCGGCCAGGTTGTGAGCCTGACGCTTTTGGCTCTGCTGTTGGCGCAGGTCAAGTACCGTCTGACCACCAAGCAGACGCGCATGATGTTCCGCGAGCTTTCCGATACGGCCGAGCAGATCCAGTGGATTTTGGACACGCAGACCGAGGCCGTGCACGAGGCCGCCCTGCTGTGCAAGGACGCGCAGTCGGCGCTGTTCGTGGGCCGCGGTATGGGCGCTGCCATCTCCTACGAGGGCGCACTCAAGCTCAAGGAGGTCAGCTACCTACATGCCGAGGCGTATGCTGCCGGCGAGATGAAGCACGGCCCCATCGCGCTGATCGATCCGGGCTTCCCCGTCATCGCCGTGGCCACCAAGAGCGCCACCTACGACAAGACCGTGTCGAACCTTATGGAGTGCAAGGCGCGCGGTGCCAAGGTCATCGTCGTTGCTACCGAGGGCGACGAGGAGATCAACAAGATCGCCGACTGTATCATCCGTGTGCCGGCCGTCCGCGACGTGTTCAGCCCCATCACGGCGAGCGTCCCGCTGCAGCTGCTCGCCCGCGAGGTCGCCGTCCTGCGTGGCTGCGACGTCGATCAGCCCCGTAACCTCGCTAAGAGCGTGACCGTCGAGTAATTGTTGTTCCGGCGTTTTGCCAAACGCCGGAACTGCTCGACGCTGCGCGGGCCGCATTTGCGCCAAGGTGAC
>JAIJJM010000814.1 GCA_022728415.1 Collinsella sp.
CCGCAAGCTCATCGAGTGAAGTAAAGTTTCGCTCGCCACCGCGCTCGGCGGTAAAGGCAGCACCGCGATTGGCATCGCGTGAAAGCGTGCCCACAAACGCGGCTTGGTCGTTGGCGTTGACGACTTGGATAAAGTCATCGGTGATCATGGATGTGCCGATGGTCGCGATGCGCAGCATACGTCCCCCTTGCGTTGTTTGGTCTACAGGATGAGTGTAGCGCGTGGGGATATAAAACTGCGCGAAAACGATATTACAGGTCGCTCTCGTTAAAGCCGGTGTCGATATCGAGGTTACCGCCGTCGGCCGCCGTGGTGGCGAGCTCATCGCAGCGCTCGTTGAGCTCATGACCGGCGTGACCCTTAACCCAGATGAATTCAACCTTATGCTTGCTTTTGGCGGTGAGTAGGCGCTCCCACAGGTCGCGGTTCTTGACGGGCTGCTTGTTGGCGGTTTTCCATCCGCGCTTTTTCCAGCCGTCGATCCAGTGCTTGTTAAAGGCATTGACGACGTACTGCGAATCGGAATGGACTTCGACCTCGCAGGGGCGGTTGAGTGCCTCGAGCGCCACGATAACGGCCATGAGCTCCATGCGGTTGTTGGTGGTCTTGGCGTAACCGCGCGAAAGCTCGGAGGTAAAGGTCTTGCCGGCGGGGTTGGTGTATTTGAGCACGGCGCCGTAGCCGCCGCGTCCCGGATTCGATCGGGCCGAGCCGTCGGTGTAGATGATGACCTTCACATGGTTCCTTTCGTTGGACGCTTCTCGTGTGGGTGTCCATTGTAGCGCCGCATTCGCCGAGGGCTAGCAATCTACCGTTTCTGCCCCGTCCCCAGATGGCTGGCTTTCGCGGATGATGCGGTCGAGCTCATCGAGATATTGCTGCAGCAGGGGAGAGGGCCTGCGCTCGTCGTGCATGATATAACCCACGTGCATCGTCGGGGCGTCTGCCAGCGGGATCGACGCCATGCCCCATTGCATTTCGTTAGAGAGGACACCGGTCGATAGCGTGTAGCCGTTCGAGGTGATAAGCAGGTTGGTGAGCGTGCCGCGGTCGGACACGCGGATGTTGCGGTCACAGGGAATGTAGCTAAAGGGTTCCTCGGCGTAATAGAAGGAGTTCGAGGTGCCTTGCTCAAAGCTGTAGCGGGTGTAGGGTGTAAGGTCGGCAAGGGACAGTTGCGGGCGGCGGGCGAGCGGGTGGCGTTCGCTTACGAATACGTGGACCTTTGCGTCAAAGAGGGGGTGGAAGCTCGCGCGCGCATCGGCAAAAGCCTTCTGCAGAACGCGGGCGTTAAAGTCGTCCAGATACAGGATGCCGATGTCGCTGCGAAACGCGCGGACGTCATCGA
>JAIJJM010000815.1 GCA_022728415.1 Collinsella sp.
CAGCGCGGCGATAATGCTTTCACGCTCGGATTTACTGACGCTGTTGACAATCAACTTTATTGTCGTCACCAAAGGGGCCGAGCGTATTTCCGAGGTTTCTGCCCGCTTTACCTTAGACGCGATGCCCGGCAAACAGATGGCGATTGACGCCGATCTTAACGCAGGATTGATCAACCAGGCGCAGGCGCAAACCCGGCGTAAAGATGTTGCCAGCGAGGCCGATTTCTACGGCGCGATGGACGGGGCATCGAAGTTTGTGCGCGGGGACGCCATCGCCGGGATGATGATTCTGGCGATCAACCTGATCGGCGGCGTCTGTATCGGGATCTTCAAATACAACCTGAGCGCCGATGCTGCCTTCCAGCAGTATGTGCTGATGACCATCGGCGACGGCCTGGTGGCGCAGATCCCTTCCCTGCTGCTCTCCACCGCGGCGGCGATTATCGTCACCCGCGTCAGCGACAACGGCGATATCGCCCATGACGTGCGTAACCAGCTGCTGGCAAGCCCGTCGGTGCTCTACACCGCCACCGGGATTATGTTCGTGCTGGCGGTGGTACCGGGAATGCCGCACCTGCCGTTTTTGCTGTTCAGCGCCCTGCTTGGTTTTACCGGCTGGCGGATGAGCAAACAGCCGCTGGCGGCGGAGGCGGAAGAGAAAAGCCTCGAAACGCTGACCCGCACCATCACCGAAACCAGCGAGCAGCAGGTCAGTTGGGAAACCATTCCGCTGATCGAGCCTATCAGTTTAAGCCTCGGTTACAAACTGGTGGCGCTGGTGGACAAAGCACAGGGTAACCCGCTCACCCAGCGGATTCGCGGCGTGCGGCAGGTGATTTCTGACGGCAACGGCGTGCTGCTGCCGGAGATCCGCATTCGGGAAAACTTCCGCCTTAAGCCCAGTCAGTACGCCATTTTCATCAACGGCATAAAGGCTGATGAAGCGGATATTCCGGCGGATAAACTGATGGCCCTGCCCTCCAGCGAAACCTACGGCGAGATTGACGGCGTGCAGGGGAACGACCCGGCGTACGGGATGCCGGTCACCTGGATCCAGGCGGCGCAGAAAGCGAAGGCGCTGAATATGGGGTATCAGGTGATCGACAGCGCCAGCGTGATCGCTACCCATGTAAATAAGATTGTGCGCAGCTATATTCCTGATTTGTTTAACTATGATGATATTACGCAGTTGCATAACCGTTTATCGTCGACGGCACCGCGTCTGGCGGAAGATTTGAGCGCGGCGCTCAATTACAGCCAGTTGCTGAAAGTGTACCGGGCGCTGCTGACCGAAGGCGTTTCCCTGCGCGATATCGTCACCATCGCCACCGTGCTGGTCGCCAGTAGC
>JAIJJM010000041.1 GCA_022728415.1 Collinsella sp.
GGCTTCGATCTCCTTGACACCGACGGCCATGCCGGCCTGCGGCGTGAAGGTGACGCGGATAGTCGTGGTCTCCACCGGAGTGAACTGGATACGGTTGTAGTTCGCGCCCGCGTAGTTCGGGGTGCGCACCTGATCCGCAATCGGGGCCCATGTGCCGTCATCCTTCTGGTACTCCAACTTGTAGTTGGCGGGCTCGGCATAGCCGGAGATGGTCTGGCTGGACGAGCTCTGGTAGAAGTACAAGCGGAGGTCGTCGATCTTCTGCTTGCCGTCCTTGAACTTGATATTGAGCGTGTCGGTCTTGTTCTCAGAACCCTTGGTACCCCAGAACGATTCCATCACGGTCTTGCCGTCCACCGCGTTCTTGGCCGGGTAGTTGGTGTCCTTCTCGGCGTAGGTGGTACCGGTCACGTCCGCGTCCTTGGCCACATTCGTGGTGGACTTGGAAGCGGAGTCGACGTTGGCACCGGACTTGGCGAACAGGTCGGTCACACGCTGGTCGGCGGTGAAGGCAACCTGGTTGGCGGCCTTGATATCAGAACCAGCGGCATTGGTGATGGTTACGCCGGCCTTGTCGGCATCCTCAACGGTGCCCGTGGACGGATCGTAAATGAGGTGTGCGAGCTTGTCGGAAGTGAAGGCGAGCTTGCCCCCCACGTACAGGCTGTAGCCAGCAGGTCCACCATAGTGGCTGCCGTCCTTATCCCACACGATGGAAACATCTTGACCGTGGTAGCTCAGGTTGTTCACCGTGAAGTAGTTCCAGCCGGGGATCTCAATCGGGTTCAGCTCAATCTTGTTATCCTCGCGCGGCACCATACCGGCTACGTCCTCGACCATCGTCCAGTTCGTGGTGCCGAGCTGGGTGTGGTGGATCCAGGAGCGGTAGGTGATCTTGCCGCCGTTCTGTGCGGCGTCAAGGTTCTTGTCGAGGTTGTTGATCACGCCGTCACCGTTTACATCGCCGACGTTGTTGTTATCCTCGTTCCAGAACTCGTTTTGATCAAGGTAGTTGTTATCGCCGCCCTGATAGTGCGCGAACGCCACCCAGTACAGCAGTTTCTTGAACTGCTCATTGGTGATGTAACCGTTCTTGGCTGCATCGTAATTGCGGATGCCGGCTGAATAGACCTGCAGCAGCGGCTGTGCGTTGATAATGGAGAAGTTGTTGGAACCGGGGAAGTTCAGCGCCGCCTTGTCCGCCTGGTTGGCGGTGAAGAACGGGAAGATCGGGAACTCGTTGGAATCCTCGAACAGGCGCAGAGCCTTGTTGTAATCTTCGTTGCCGGTAGGCATCAGGCCTTCGGAGTACGGGTAGTAGTTATTGATCTCCTTGTACTTGGCGAAAGCACCGTCGTTCAGCCACTTGTGCTTGAGCAGGTTGTCGGACTTGTCCCACAGTTCAGTGGTGACTTCTTTCTGGATCTTGTCGGCGATGGCCTGCATCTTCTCGGCGTTGGCGGTATCGCCAGCGGCCTTGTAGGCCTGAGCAGCCGCATTGGCGTTGGCCCACATATTGGCGGAACCATCGGCGCGATCCATGCGCTGGCCGGAGCGACCCGGCTCAGAGAAGGAAACGGCGTCGGCATCGTTACCGGTCATCGACCACCAGGACCAGTCAATCAAGCTGTTGTCATTGTTGTTCTGGTTGTCGTTGTTGTCCGGCTCGCTCTTGGAAGCGAGTAGACCTTGCACGTCCTCGGCACCCTGGTCGGCCAGCTCCTCGGCCACGGTGGACGGACCGCCGTGCACCTTGTAGGAGTCCCAGCCGGCGCGCGTGATGTACTGCGTGTAGCTATGGTTCCAGTTGGCCGGGTCGCCCGGATTGTCGTGGTAGTAGTAATAGCCCGCCTTGCTCTTCTTGGCGGTATCGCCGGCGGAAAGCCAGGTGCCGTAGGAGTACTCGGGGTTGCGGAACCACTTGGTGTCCATCATGAACATGCCGGAGGTGAGCACGATTTGGTTGTTGTAGCCGAGCACACCCTCGATGGAGGTCGGGTACTGGAAGGTGTTGCCAGGCATGTTGGCGTCGAGCATGTTGAAACGGCTCAGCCACCAGCGGTAGACCACGGTCTTATCGATATTGTCTTCCGGAGTGTCCACGTAGGGAGCGTTATCGACCCACCACTTGTTGTAGGTGGTCACGGAATCCTTGTAGGAGGCGGCAGCATCCTTAAGGTCGCCGGTGTAACGGGCCTCATATTCCTTGGTGGAGTCAGGCAGTTCGTTGGCGATCAGGCCGAGCTGAATCTTGACGGTCTGCGGTTCGTTGGCCTTGAGGCTCAACGTGCTGGTGAGTTTGCCACCGCTGACGATCCAGTTGGAACCGTCCTGGTTGTTGGCGGAGAAGCGCGGATAGATGGTCGTCAGGTTGTTCTTGACGTTCACGCGGCCAGTAAGTTCGGTGGCACCATCAGCACCCTCGGCGGCGAACGGCGAGGCCGTGGTCAGTGTGACATCGCGATCCTGCGTGCTTTCCACGGTGAGGTTCGCAACCATCACGTTGTTGTAGGTGATGTACTTGACTTCCTTGATCTTGAGGCTCTTGCCACCGGTCTGGAACAGGGAGGTGAAGTAGCTCGGCGTCTGCTTGCGCTGGGAGGCGTCTTCGTTAAGGGTCTGGTTTGATCCATCAGCGTTTACGGTAACGGTGAAGCCGCTCCTGCTGGTCTGGTCCCAGTAGGCGGTATCACCCACAAAACCGAGCTGATTAGGCGTGTGCGTGTACATGTAGGCGGCGCGACCACGGGTGAACAGGTAGTTGTTGCCGTCGGAGCCTTCATACGAGTAAGCACCCTTGTCGTTCGTGCCTTTACCAGTTGGCTGTGCACCAGTACGGGTGAGAATCTTATCGATCCAGAAGTCATGGTCGGTGTCGATGCCGGCCAGGTTCTTCACGTCGTTATCGAATGTCTCCTGCAGATAGCTGACGGCAGGGTTATATGTGGTGTTGTTCGCCGCCGTCTTCATCGGATCATCAGATCCCTTGAACGACGGATATGCCACATCCGCATTCTTGATGACGGGCGCATCGGCTGCCTGCGCGGTGACTGCACCGCCGGTGGCCAGTGTGGCGACCGCTGCAACCGCGCCGATTGACGCAAGCCACCGCTTTCGTGTTGATTGATGCATTCCTGCTTGGACCTCTCCGCCCCGGTCTTTCGCGTCTTCGCTCAGGCTACGTCGCATCTATGCGACCAGGACTTCTTCTGTGGATGCTGGGCCGCAGAGCCCGTTCTCCGTCAGTTTCCTTTATTGGCTATTGGGTTCACCGGAATGAGTATCTTCAGTGAATCTGGTGTGATATCCGCCATGGATATCACGGTTGGAGCAATTCACCGAAGCTGATTCCACATCATAACCGAGCGAATACGGTTTCGCAACTTTCCCTCAGCGATATCAACCATCTTACACAACAAAAACCCGGCAATTTCTCAGTTTTCGCATTTACTTTCGCATTAGAGCATTGCTGCGTTTCGCCGTGTCGCAGTACCTACGGCGCGCCGATTCAGCCTCGCTGAATCAGGAACCAACAGGCTCCCGCTGGCGGGAGCTGGCTCGCAAAGCGAGACTGAGGGTGGCTTACACGGTACCGCTTATGACCACCCTCAGTCGACTCCGCCGACAGCTCTCACAGCGGGAGCATATAATTAAAAATCTCCTGCACGGGTATTACCCCACACAGGAGACCTCATTCCCCGGATGTGTTTTCGGCTCCAATCGATACTGACATCCGGCCTATGCCGTCATCGACTTATTGCAGACGATGGCGGCATAAGTATTTTTTTGCCGGCCAGTTGCGCGCAGGCCGGCATATCGCCGATATTTATCGACGCTGGAAGACACGCATCTCGCCTATCTCGCGGTTGGCCCACGAGTAGTACGGCACCAAGCGCAGCGTCGCGGGTTCGCCCGCACGCGGTTCGTCGGCATCCACGTACAGCGGCGCGTCATCCTCGTCGGCGTGCTCGCGCACTGCCGGCAAATCAACGGTATCGACGCCACCCAGCAAGTCGGCCTGGAAAGCCACAGCGGCATCCGCACCGGTGACGCCATCGGCCAGACGATAGTTCCACAGATCACCGGGGTTATCGACCTGTTCGGCGCAGTAGACCAGCGGACCGCGCATAACGGCCACCTGGCCGGCGTCGGAGCGCACGCGGGAGTTGGCGCGCACGAACTTGACGGACATGTCGAGCTCGAGCGCAATCTCCAACGTATCGCCGGCGTTGACCACAAGGTATACGAAGCCGTCTTCCAGCGAACCCACTGCGGGCTTGCCGTTCACGGTCAGCGTGTAGGAGCCCAAGGACCAGCCGGGGATGCGCAGTCCAAATCGGACCGAGCTGTCCGCAGCGCTGGCGGGCAGGCTCACCGTGTATTCCACGTGACTGTCCCACGGGAAGTCCGAACGCTGTTCGACCGTAAGGCCGGAAGCAAAATCGGCCTTGTTGGCGATGAACTGGTGGCTCAGCACGGTCTTGCCGCCGTCGCGCTCGGTGTAGATGTAACGGTCCACTGAAGCGATGAGTCGGGCGATGTTGGCCGGGCAGCATGCGCAGCCGAACCAGTCGACACGGTGGGAGAGCACGTGGTGACGATCCGGGTTGTCCAGTCCGTCGGGAGTAGTCTCCAGTGCGTTGACGTAGTAGTACTGCTTGCCGTCAAGCGAGATGCCGGCGATGGAGCCATTGAACAGTTCCTTCTCCAGCACATCGGCGTATTCGCCCTTGGGCTCGAGGTCGAGCATCTGCTGGGCGAACATGCTCATGGCCACGGAAGCGCAGGTCTCGCCGTACATCGTGTCGTTCGGCAGGTCGTAATCGTAGGTGAACGATTCGCCCACATGGGTGGAGCCGATCGCACCGGTGACATACATGCGACGGGTGACGATGTTCTTCCAGAAACGCTTGGCAGTGTCGATCAGCCCCTGATCGCCGAGTAGTCGGCCCACGTGAGCCACGCCGGTGCACAGGTAACCGACGCGCACGGCGTGGCCGTCCGCGGCCTGCTGGTCGCGTACGGGCTCGGCAGCCTGGAAGTAGGTGGGCTTGTAGAAGCCGAGATCATGGAAGATGTTGTCGCCGTTCATCGCCTTGAGCTGCTTGGCGTAGAACTGCGAATCCTGACCGCGCACGTCGATGAGATACTGGGAAAGCGTCAGATAACGCTTCTCACCGGTCTCTTCATACAGCTTGGCGAGGGCGAGCTCGATCTCAGGATGACCATCGGCGCCGTGGATCTTGCCTTCTTCGGGGCCGAAGTTGGCATCCAGGCAGTCGGCCATCTTTTTGGCGACTTCAAGGGCCTGCTCGTTGCCGGTCACCTGATGGTAGGCGACGGCGGCCTCGATGTAGTGACCCATCACGTACATCTCGTGGCTCTGCTGAATCAGGCTGAAGCGCGGGCGGTCGGCCCATACGCCGGACTTGATCTGGTACGGGGTGTCCAAATAGCCGTCCGACTGCTGGGCGCGGGCGATGAGATCGACCGTGCGGTCGCACAGCGCCTTGAGCTCGGGATCCGGGTGGTATGCCAATGCGTAGGCGGCTTCCTCAAGCCACTTGTAGACGTCGGAGTCTTGGAAGACCATGCCATGGAACTCGTCGTCCAATTCGCCGGCGGCAACCTTCAGGTTGGCAACCGCATGGCTCTTGTTGTCAGCCAGCTGGTTGCCGGCTGGGTCGTCGGGCACCGTGGTGTCGATCTCGTCGTTCATCACGCCCCACTGGTAGGGGATGACGGATTCGACGATCTGGTCGCGACGCCGCTTCCAGAACGGGGAAGTGATTGTAACGTTCATGATTGTCCTTTTTTAAGGCCCTTGACCACACCGCCTCCGGCCCTGCAATTAAGGACCGGTTTCAGCCGGGCTCAGTATTGGCTTCGACGCTGTCGCGTCTCAGCACGGAGCTTGCTGGGAGCCCACCGGGCTCCCAGCCAAGGGCCGGCGGCACGAGCCGTCAGCCCTTGACAGCTCCGGCCATAAAGCCCTTGACGTAGTACTTCTGGAGTGCGAGGAACAGGATGGCGCAGGGAATCAGCAGGATCACGACGCCGGCCTCGGTGGCACCGTAATCGATGACGCCCATGGTCTGCTGACGCATGTTCACCATCGCCAGCGGCAGCGTGGACTTGGACGAAGAGCTCAAGTACAGCGGAATCATGAAGTTGTTCCATGCCTCGAGGAAGGCGAGCAGGCCAACCGTAACCATCGAAGGCTTGACCACCGGCACCAGGATCTTGAACAAGGCCTGGAGGCTGTTGCAGCCGTCGACCATGGCGGCCTCCTCCATGTCCTTGGGGATCGCGTCAAATGCGTTACGCATGATGAACGTGCTCATAGGCAGCTGGAACAGGGTGATGACCAGGCCCACGCCCAGCAGGCTGTCGTTCAGGCCGATCTGCTTGTACCAGACCATCAGCGGGATCAGCAGCGAGGCGTACGGTACCATCAGGATCGACAGGGTGACCATGAAGCCGAGGTTGCGGCCCGGGTAGTCGAAGCGGGAGAACGAGTAGCCGGCCAGCGTACAGACGACCACGGAGAACACGACCGCGACCAGAGTCACGATTACCGAGTTGAACAGGTACTTGGGCAGACCTTCCTGATAACCGAACAGGGTCAGGTAGTTGGCCACGCCCCAGCCCTTGGACTGGGCCGAACCGGCCTGCGGGCTGAACGAGCAGATGATGACCCAGACCAGCGGGCTGATGAAGATGATGGCCAGCAGGGCCTCGAGGATCCGGGCGATGATACGCTTCCACAATGGGGTAGTCATAATGTGTTACCTCCCCTTTCTCACTTGGTGTTGTCGCGCATGCCGCGCATCTGGATGGAGTTGATGATGACCAGGGCCACCAGCACGATCAGCGAGAGCGCCGCAGCCATACCCAGATCCTTCTTGGAATCGAAGGCGAAGTTGTAGATGAGCTGCACCACGGTCATGGTGGAGTTGTTCGGACCACCCTTGGTCAGAATGAAGAACTGATCGAACGCGAGGATCGAGCCGGTCACGCAGTAGACCAGGCACATCACGATGGTCGGCTTCATCAGCGGCAGGGTGATCGAGCGGAAGATACGCCAGGAACCGGCGCCGTCCATGCGGGCCGCCTCGTACAGATCACCGGGGATAGCCTGCAGACCGATCATCATCAGCAGCATGTAGTAGCCCGAGAAACGCCAAACAATCACGATAATCGTGGCCCACAGGGCCGACTGGCCGGTGGCCAGCACCGAACCACCCTCCTGCATCAGGCCCAACGAGCTCAGAATCTTGGTGACAGGGCCCACCTGCGGGGAATACAGGGCGTAGAACAGCAGGGACGCGGACGCCAGGCCCGTCGCGGACGGCAGCAGGAAGCAGGTACGCAGCACGTTGTTCCACTTCGAGCTCTCCTGCACAATCATGGCCATGCCCAGACCAAGGACCAACAGGAAGACCGTGACGATCACGGTGTACTCGAGCGTGAACCAAATCGAGGGCCAGAACAATTTGTTCTCGAACACCTTGACGAAGTTGTCCGGGAAGTTCACGCCGCGGTTGCCACCCAGCAGGCTCCAACGAGAGCAGGCCATGACGACCAGTAGAACAATCGGCACGAAGAACAGGACGATAATCATCAGCCAGTCCGGAAGTGCGTACAGCAGACCTCGCCTGGTCTGCGCCGCCTTCGCCTTGGACTTATGCACGGGCACAGCCCCGGCGCTCTTGGAAACACTCGACATGTTTCTCTCTCCTTTGGGAAATTACTGTGAAATGGTAATCACGGAATCCGAATGCAATCCGATGTCAGGGCTTCGAGGAAGGAGGACTCCGAAGCCCCGCCAACACACCGCATTCATAAGGTATGTAGTGATGAAGGAAGAGAAGGAATGAAGAAGAAGATAGAAGTTCGATTATGTGGTTGAGCCGGCTCCTGCCCTCACAAGGGAGGGACCGGCTCAATCTGTTCAGTTATTATTCAGTTATTGCTGTGATTTGATGAGTGATGGTGAGGAGCATCACCACCGAATCACTGGGCAGACAGGACGTCGGTGACGGCCTTGTTGTCGGCCTTGAGGTCACCGGAACCCCACACGGCGTTCTGCACGAGCAGCTGCCACGGGGAGCCAGCGGCGTTGAAGGCTTCGTTGAAGGCCGGGGACTTCGGGGTCTGGCCGTTGCCGTCGATAATCACGGAGTTGATGGTCTGGATGCGTGGGTCAGCGTCTTTGTAAGCGGTCTTCAGGGTCTGGATGTTGGAGGCGGTGTCGCCTTGGTCAGCGAAGACTTCCTTCTGAGCGTCAGACTGCATCAGCCAGTAGAGGAAGTTCCAGGCCTGAGCAACGTGCTTGGAGTCCTTGGAGATACCCATGGCATCGCCGCCGAGGAACGTGGAGGTCTTGCCTTCCTTGGTGCCCGGGATCGGAGCGACGCCGACCTCGAAGCCGCCGTCCTTCTCAGCATCGAACAGAGCAGTGGTGGAGGTGTTCGGGTAAGGCATAACGCCGATCTTGCCGTTCGCGAACGGAGCGGTCCAGGTGGCGCCGGTCTCTTCCTTGGAGCCTGCACCCAGGCCGTTGGTGGTGTTGGTCAGCTCCTTGTAAGCGTCCAAGACGCCCTTCATGGAGTCGTTGTCCAGGGTGGCCTCGGAGCCATCCTTGTTCATGACGGATTCGCCGTCAGCCCACACGGACGGGAAGAGGTCGAAGACCAGAGCACCACCGGACTGACCGGCGAGGTAGGAGCCTGCGACGCCATCCTTGTTGAGGGCGGCGACCTTCTTGGCCTGCTCGACGAACTGGTCGATGCTCTTCGGACCCTGCTCCGGGTCCAGACCGGCTTCCTTGTACAGGTTCTTGTTCCAGACCATCACGGAAACATCGGTGATGAACGGCAGGGTGTACTCGGTGCCGTCCACGGTGCCGGCCTCAATGTGGCCCTGCTGCAGGTCGGCCTTGTTGTCCAGACCGTCGATCTGCTTGGTGATGTCAGTGAAGATGCCCTCGGAAGCCCAGTACGGAATACGGACCACGTCGCCGGCGAGGATGTCAGGCAGAGAGTCGGTCTGCGAAGCACCGCCGACCTTGCCTTCCATATCGTCGTTCGGGATGATCTCGAGCTTGACCTGGTTCTTGTGGCTCTTGTTGTAAGCCTCGACCACGTTCTTGGCCTGACGCTCCAGCGGGGAACGGGTCCACAGGGTGATCTCGGTGCCATCGTCGGTGCCCTTGGCCGGGATGCCTTCGGCGGTGGCGGTACCGCCATTGCCGGAGCCACCACAGGCGGCCAGCGGAACAATCAACGCGGCGGCAGCGATGCCAGCAAGAGTACGGGTCAGTTTATTGAAAGACACCATGTTCGCTTCTTTCTCTATTTATCCGCTCAACTATGAGAGGCGGTGGCGGACGGTCCGCCTCCTTGGTCTTCGCCCTGCTCGCTCCTTTGCTCGGAACAGGTAACACTGCGAAAGCCTTTTCTCAATATAAACGAACATCGCCATTTTTGCAAAAACGCTTTCGCACTTTCGCATATTTTCGCATATCAAACAGGTTTGATATGCATTTTGCGCGATTGTTTGATTCAAACAAACACTTATTTTTAGCGCTTTCTTACGGCGTGTCGCCAAAAGCCAACATATTCGAACGTGAACACAACGCTTTCTTTCATTCTCTTTTCAATCGCACAAAAATGATCACTGCGCCACGCCAAAAAATAGACTTGCGAAAGTTTTCGCGTCATGTCTACAATAGAAAACAATACAAAGGGGTATCGGTACAATCACTACTTTCGCACGAAAGAGTGCAGCAATATACTGCTGAGAAAGAAACGAGGAATCGAGGCATTATGGCCCAGACATTGACCGGACGCGCGGCACGGCTCGAAGACGTTGCCGCCTTGGCGGGAGTCTCTTTGGCCACTGCGTCCAAGGCACTGCACAACAAGCCCCGCATTAGCGAAGAAACCAAGCAGCGCGTTCTGGACGCCGCCCGCCAGCTCAACTACTCCCCCAACAAACTCGCCCAATCCCTGGCCCGCGGCACCACCGGCACTATCGGCCTGGTCACCTCCGATCTGCAGGGCCGTTTCTCCACACCGATTCTTATCGGCGCGGAGAACGAGTTGCGAGCACAATCGACCTCAGTATTGTTGGCCAACGCTCGTGGCGACGCCGCGCTGGAACGTCAGCATGTCAAGAAACTGCTGTCCCTCAAGGTCGACGGCCTGCTCATCGTGCAGTGCGAAACCAACCCCCGGCCCACGCTCGGCCGCGACTGGGGCGTGCCACTGGTCTACGCCTACGGCCCCTCCACCGATATCGAAGATTGTTCGGTCACCTGTGACAATGTGGACGCCGGGCGCATGGCCGTCAACCATCTCATCTCTTGTGGTCGCCGGCACATTGCCATTATCGGTGGCGACGAAACCTATACCGCCGCCACCGACCGCACCAAGGGTGCGGTCGAGGCACTGGCCGAGCTGGGCATCGAACCGGCCGGGCCAATCCGGTACGGCAAGTGGGACGAAGGTTGGGGCCGCGCCGCCACCCG
>JAIJJM010000816.1 GCA_022728415.1 Collinsella sp.
CGCTCGCCAGGTTCACGAATCAATGCCTAAAGGAATCAGGGAGTTCGGGGAAGATGTGGAGAAAAAAATCCGCCAAACCCTACAAGCGCAGCTGACGCGCCTCGACCTTGTAAGCCGTGAAGAGTTCGACGTCCAAACGCAAGTCCTGTTACGGACTCGTGAAAAACTGGCGCTGCTTGAACAAAGAATCAGCGAACTGGAAAATCGCAGTACTGAGATCAAAAAGCAGCCAGATCCAGAGACTCTCCCCCCAACGCTGTAAACATTCGTCTTTAATGCACTGTAAATTATGAATTAATCCTCTAATTTATAGTGCTTTCTATTACCTTATCGCGTAATCCCATTCAGAAAACCATCACAAAAATGAATGAGTACAATTGAAAGTATAATTGCAATGTATTTTTTAAGTTTTACTTAATCGATATTTAGATAAACTAATTTTATAAAAAACACAAAATAAAATATCATATTTCAATGATTAGTAGTCCTTAAATAACAGTTACTAATCATTCTCTTTTCTACTTATCTTTATATAAAGGAATATTATGTCCGCTTTTAAAAAGTCACTTCTTGTTGCTGGCGTAGCAATGATTCTTTCCAATAACGTGTTTGCTGATGAAGGTCACGGTATTGTTAAATTTAAAGGTGAAGTTATCTCTGCTCCATGTTCTATTAAACCAGGTGACGAAGATTTAACTGTAAATCTGGGTGAAGTAGCAGATACCGTACTGAAAAGCGATCAGAAATCTTTGGCTGAACCTTTCACTATTCACCTGCAGGACTGCATGCTGAGTCAGGGTGGAACTACTTATTCAAAAGCGAAGGTTACTTTCACTACAGCAAATACCATGACGGGTCAGTCTGATCTTCTGAAAAATACCAAAGAAACTGAAATCGGCGGCGCCACTGGCGTTGGCGTACGTATTCTGGACAGCCAGAGCGGCGAAGTAACTTTAGGTACTCCGGTAGTAATTACGTTCAACAATACCAACAGCTATCAGGAACTGAATTTCAAAGCTCGTATGGAATCCCCAAGCAAAGATGCCACCCCGGGCAACGTTTACGCTCAGGCTGACTACAAGATTGCTTACGAGTAATCGCATTTGGCCGGGTTCGCCCGGCCACATCATTAACGGATTAATGATAAGTGGATCAGATGTATAAAAAATTAAAATTAACCACAATAAGCGAATTGATTAAAAATATTTATTGTTCATTATCCGTTATCATCATTGGTTGTGCGTCAGCTTATGCCGTTGAATTCAACAAAGATTTAATCGAAGCCGAAGATCGTGAAAACGTTAACCTTTCCCAATTTGAAACTGATGGCCAATTACCCGT
>JAIJJM010000001.1 GCA_022728415.1 Collinsella sp.
GACATCGCCAAGGTGTACGGCTACGATGACGCGGGCAACATCGCCAACATCAAGATGGACTCCCAGACCAGGCAGCTGCGCAACATCAGCAAGGCCCTGGGCCAGTCCACTCGGAAGCCGGCCGCCATCCAGGGCGGCGCGAACCTGACGACCACCCAGTCCACGCTGACGATCAACGTGCCCGCCGAAGGCCTCTACTACATCACCGATTCCGCGGGCAACCCGATCATGGTCGGCACGAAATCCGGCAACGCGAACATCATGAAGAACGACGCGAAGGACCCGCAGTGGCGTACGCTCGGCACCGCGGTCGTCAAGTCGAAGAGCATGAGGGTCGACAAGAAGGTCCAGGTGCAGCGCAACGGCGCGACGGTCGGCAAGGACGGCACCGCCTCCGATCCGGTCGGCGTGACCGTCGGCGACACCGTCACCAACACGGTCGAGGTGACCGTGCCGAACAAGCAGGCCGCCTCCGCCGTCAAGTTCAAGCTCATCGACCAGCCGAAGGGCCAGACGTACGTGCAGGGCTCGCTGAGCGTCCGGTTGAAGAACGCGCCGCAGACCGACATCACGGCCGACGCGATCGTCTACGACGGGACCACGCAGAACAACGCGAAAAGCATCCCCGGCGACCCGGCCCTGAAGACCGCGGACAACCGGCCCGCAGACCCGGATCTCGCGATTCCGGCCGGCGGCTGGGGCATCGACGGCAGGAACCTTCTCGACAAATACTCCAACAGGACGATCGTCATCACCTATCGTATGACCGTCGACAAGGCGAGCATCACCGATCCGGCGAACAACACCGTCCACACGTACGGCACGTTCACCGACGGCGTCCGGTTCACGACGATCACCGACCAGGACAAGGTCGACATCAAGGCCTACGACTTCACGTTGAAGAAGGTGGATGCGGGCAACGTGAACACGCTGCTCGACGGCGCCCGGTTCCAGGTCCGGCGCAACGGCAAGTGGATGAAGCTCGACCAGAACACCGGCAAATGGTCGGATGCGGCCGACCAGGGTTCCGCCAGCGTGTTCATCACCGGCGACTCGAACCATGACGGGACGGTCGACAGCAGGGACGACGCGAGGCAGAGGGGCCTGATCGCGTTCAAGGGGCTCGGCTACGGCACGTACACGGTCACCGAGACCCGGGAGCCGGCCGGCTACGCCAGCTACGCGAAACCGACATTCACCGTCACCATCGACGACGCGGGCACGAGCATCCAGTACAGGGGTTCGGGCACCGTGCCGAACCTGACCAGCCGGCTGGACAACAACACGGTGCAGGTGAAGAACGTCGCGAACCTGACCCAACTGCCGCAGACGGGCGGCGTGCTCGCGTTCGCGTTCTGGCTGGCCTGCGCCATGCCCCTGCTCGCGACCGGCGGCATGATGGCCGTGCGCGGCGCGCGCAACCGCCGCGACGCGCTGATGCTCACGCATGACGGCGGCAATCCGGCCGCCTGACACATGTCCCGGCCCTCCAGGCCGGGGTTCCGCCGATAGGGGGCGGGGTCGCGTCCCCTATCGGCCTCTCATCACCGAATGATTCTTTTTTATCCGGCCCGCCACGAGGGGTTCGTACGGGTCTTGGCCCATCCGTCGGAAGACATTGCGAGGGATGGGGGAAGGAAAACCGATAATGCGCACATGGCTGAAACGGATGGTCGCGGGCATCGTGTCGGCGGGCACCCTGGTGGGCGGCGGGCTCCTGATGGCGGGCACCGCGAACGCGGACGAGATCCGCATGCCCGACATCGGCAAGACCATCACATCAACGGCGAGGACCATCGCCGGCAAGTCCGGCAGCCTGCCGACGGAGCTCGTGAACGGCTCGTTCTCCTACAAGGGCCGCCAATGCCTCGACACCGCGAGGAAGGCCGCAGGCAGTGATTACCAGTCCGACTGGAATTTCGCGAACATCGACTATGTGAAGGGCGATGCGGGCGCTGCCAGGAAGTGGGCGCACATCGACGGCTTCCAGGCCTCCGGTTTCGGCTGGAAGTCCAACCAGACGGACGCGGCCGTCGACGGGCGAGCCCCCATCGCGGAAATCCAGCGGTCGAGGGACGGCTCCAACTATTACGGCGAGATCACCGCAAGCCAGGCCAACACGTACCTGTACCAGGACATCGACACGCGGCATGACTCCGGCACCGTGTACACGGTCAAGCTGAAGCACGCGAGCCGTACCCTTGCCATGGGCACGGACAGCCTGCAGGTGCTGGTCGGCACGCCCGGACACGAGCGGCCGGTCGAACTGACCCGCATCGCCAGCGACGGCAAGGACCAGGTCGGCGAGAAGTCGAACGTCGTGGCCAGCGCGGTCTCGGGATGGGACGGCAAGTGGGACACCTACACGGGCAGCGTGACCATCCCCGCCAACCAGCCGGTCACCCGCTTCACGTTCAAGTCCATCACCGGCCTCAGCAACGTGGCCGGCAACCTGATCGACGACGTGCGGTTCGCCTACGCGTACCCGCTCTCCTATGACGCGAACGGCGGAACCAAGCAACAGGCCAGCCAGATCAGCTCGAAGACCTTCGGCAAGGCGTCCGAAACGGACGGCAAGGCGAAGACCATGCAGGACGCCTCGGGCCTGCCGGCCAACGCGGTACCGGCCGCCGACGCGGGCCAGGAGAAGCTGGCGAACGGGGACTTCGAGTATCCGGGCGCCAGGAGCCTGCACATGGATCATTCGATAAACTGGTCCGCCGTGGAACGCAAAAGCGGCGAACGGTTCGAACCCAATGCCGGCAAGTGGAAGAAGCTCGACGGTTTCGATGCCAACCGTTTCGGCTGGGATTCGTCCGAGACGGACGGCCCGAGCGTTGGCGCGCCGAACCAGCGCCGCGCCAACGAGGTCGAGCTCCAGCTCGACAGGAACGACAACATATATGCGGAGCTCGCCGCCAACCAGGCGGGAACCTCCATCAGACAAACGATCAGAACCGTCAAGGACGTGGCCTACACGGTCTCGCTCAAGCACGCCAGCCTGACCGACGATTACGTGGATCGCATGCGCGTGGTGATGATCGCCGCGGACGGCACACGCACCGTCGTTCCCATGACCCGCACCGTTTCCAACGGGCATGGAGACAAGGTCGGCGAGAAATCCGAAGTGATCGCCACGAAGGTGACGAACACCGACACGCGCGACCACGCGAAGCAGTGGGAGACGTACACGGGCACGTATATAGCCACCGGCGGTTCGACCACGTTCACGTTCGAAAGCGTGGATAGCCGCCAGGCGAACCTGGGCAACCTGCTGGATGATGTGAGCTTCAAGACCGCGTACAAGCTGGACTATGACGGCAACAACGGCAAGGGCAGGGTGCCTTCCTCCTCGAAGGCGGATTCCACGCAGCCGGCCGCGTTCAAGGCTCCGGACGCCAAGGCGGAGGCCATCGCCTCCAAGGCGAACGGAACGGTCAGGCTTGCGGCCGACGGGGACACC
The DNA here is from genome assembly GCA_022728415.1 of Collinsella sp. The sequence goes on from JAIJJM010000001.1 coordinate 3,464, forward strand.
GAACCGGAGTCCGGAACCACCACCGACGATCGCGGGATCCTGACCGACACGATCGCCAGACAGGATGACGGGACCGGCCAGCGGACGATCACCCGATCCGACGGCAGCGTGCAGGTGCAGGCCATCGCCGACACGGGCGTCGTATCCGGCTGCCAGGTCTATTATCCGGCCGGCGCCAGGATCACACTGGCGACCGCGAAGATGGACTCCGACTGCTGGGATTCCAGCCAGATCGGCAAGACCAACCGCACGTTCTACGGGTGGAGCGCGAACACGGACTCCAACGACAGGGACGTGCCCGTCGCCGACACCATGGACCGGAACACGCTGGACGCGAACGCCAGGACGGAGATCGTCATGCCCGCCAGGGCGAAGACCGTATACGCGTTGTGGGCCGTCAACCCCACCCTGTCGTACAACGTGAACGCCCCGCAGGGCAGCACCGCGCCCGGCACGCCGGCCAGTCGGACCGTGCCCTACAACACGGCCGCATCCGATACGAGCGGCTGGACGACGGGCGATACGGGCAAGATTCCCGGCTACCGGTTCGACGGCTGGTACACGGCCCCGAACGGCGGCGGCAGATACGATTTCAACACGCCGTTCACCGACAACGTGACCGTGTACGCGCATTGGATCGGCAACGGGTACACCGTCAGATTCGCCGGCAACGGGGCGACCGGCGGCAACACGCCGGACCAGGCGTTCCAATACAACATCGGCCAGAACCTGCGCCGGAACGGGTTCGTCCGCGACGGGTACACGTTCACCGGGTGGAAACGCGCCGACAACCAGCAGGCGTACGGCGACGGCCAGTGGGTCACGAATCTGACCACGCAGCCGGACGGGATCGTCACCATGGTCGCCCAATGGTCGGCCAACGAGGCCCACATCCGCTACAATCCGAACCCTCCCGCGGGCAAGACCGCGGGAGGCAACGGCACCCCGAACTGGGACGGCCACACCGGCGACACTCCCGCCATCAGGGGGAACGGCTGGACGATCGACGGGTACACGTTCGCCGGCTGGACCACCAACGCGACCGGCGGCGGCACGAAGTACGCGCCGGGCGCCAGTTGGACGGCCAACGGGACGCTGACCCTGTACGCGCAGTGGACGCCCGGCGAGGCCGGCCTGACCTACGACGGCAACGGCGCGACCGGTGGTAAGACCGACCCGCAGAACGGGGTCACCGACCAGAAGGTCAACGTACGCCAGAACGGGTTCACGCGCGACGGATACACGTTCGTGCGTTGGGACACCCAAGCCGATTGCAGGGGCAAGGCCGTCAACCCGGGCGACAAGTGGACGCTGCAAGGTTCCAGCACCCTGTACGCCTGCTGGACCGGTAACATGCAACCCCTCACCTATCACGGCAACGGTGCGACCGGCGGCAACACGGCTTCACAATCCGGCAAGACCGGTGACGAGCTGACCACAAACGCCAACGGGTTCACCCGCGACGGATACACGTTCGTCGAATGGAACACGAAGGCTGACGGCACCGGCGGCCATTATGGCAAGGGCACGAACGGCGTCGCCAAATGGACCATGCTCCCCGCAGGCAACGACCTGTACGCGATCTGGCAGGCCAACCCCGCCAACATCCGATACCGGGATGACTGGGGGGCCACCGGTTCGACGCCCGACACGACGGGCGTCACCGGCCAGGACGTGACCATCGCCCGAAACGGGTTCACCCGCCCCGGCTACACGTTCACCGGGTGGGCCAGGGACAGGCGCACGGACCCGAGCCTCCAGCCCGGCGGCCGGTACACGCTCACCCCCGGCACCACGACCCTGTGGGCCCAATGGAAGGCCGATCCGGCGCACCTGATCTACAACAGCAACAGCGGCTCCACCAGCCAGACCCGCAGGACGGACGGCGTGGTCGACCAGACGCTCACCGTCATCGCCAACCCGTTCACCCGCTCCGGCTACACGTTCACCGGCTGGAACACGCAGGCCGATGGCAGGGGCAAGGCGTATGCGGCGGGCAACGGGTTCAGACTGGTCGCCGACGCGAAGAGCAACCCGGTCAACACGAGCGTTCTGTACGCCCAGTGGAGGATCAACAGGGTCGCCCTGAAGTTCGACCCGAACGGGGGAACCGGCGGATACCCGGACATCACCGTCGACGCGTTCACCACGGTCACCATCCCCGCCGACGCGAAGGAGCCGAAGGTGCAACGGCCCGGCTTCCGGTTCACCGGCTGGGCCATGAAGCCCGCTCCCGGCGCCGGCGACACGATCCTCGGCCCCGGCAAGGGCACGGTCACCATGCCCGACCAGGGCAGCATCACCGTGTACGCGCAATGGGCGCCGGCCATGACCACGCTCCCGTTCACCGGCGGCCACGCCCAGGTGCCGACCATCGGCCTGTACGCGGGCCTCGTGTTCATGATCCTCGCCATGGGAGCGCTCATGCCCGTGATCCGGCTGCGCATGGGAGCCGGTAGCAAAGGCCGTCACGCCGGAACGCCGACCATTGGAAGGCATTCCCGGTGAGCATGGCCGTAGCGACATCGCGAGACGTGTGGGAGTCCATGCGTCTCGCCGTCGATGACAGGCGGGCCCGTGACAACCGGGCCCGCCTGCTCATCCGCCGTTCCCGCATATACGCCGCCGCCGCTCTCGTCTGCCTGGCATTGGGGCTGATACTCATTGGCATGCCCCGAATCCAGCAGCTCATCGGAGATAGGGCGACCGACGCTCAGGCACGTTCCGTCAGCCAGGCCGCATCACTGTTTCCCGAGGGTAGCCGTCAGAGCGCGATCAGATCAGCGGTCGAATACAACCAGCGACTTTACGAGTCGGGCCAGCCGCAGATCGGCGAACCTGTGTTCGACGGCAAGACCAAGGGCGACTTCGAGGGCGACGACGAATACCGGCGCCAACTGTCCGCCAACGGACTGGATGCGATGGGTGAACTGCTGATCCCGAAGATCAGCGTCGACCTGCCCATCATGCACGGCGCCGGCCAGGACGTGCTCGAACATGCCGCCGGCCATCTCGCCGGCACCAGCCTGCCGGTCGGGGGGAAAAACACGAGGGCGGTGATCACCGGCCATTCGAACCTGAAGGGAGCCACCCTGTTCACCCGTTTGGGCGAACTCGAGAAGGGCGACCCGTTCTACATCAAGGTCATGGGCAACACGCTCGCCTACCGGGTCAACGACATCCGCATCGTCAGCCCCACGGACACGAAGGCGCTGAAGATCCGGAAAGGACGGGACGAGGTCACATTATTGACCTGCACCGGGCAGGGCAACACGCTCCGCCTCCTCGTCACCGGGGAACGCAACAGCATGCCCGACCAGGCCCCATTGCCCGGCGCATCGCCGGGCGACACGAAACAGGCTGCTCTTGTTTCCGGTGTCACTGTGACGGGGGTGTTGGCTGTTGGTTTTTCGCTTTGTCGCAGTCGGCGTGTTGCGGGCAGGCACATGGCTTGCTGACGCAAAAGGTGGTAACAATTTGCATTAGTAAGAATTTGTGCTACTATCTGTAGGTGGAAAACATACAACGCCCCCCAGGGAACACAAACCCCGAAAGAGACACGACCAGGGAAAGAAGAGATCTTTCATGAAACGCAGCAACCTCACCAAGATCGCAGTGGCAAGCACAGCCGTAATGGCCACCCTCGCCTCGCCTGCAATCGCCATGGCCGACGAAGCCACAACCACAGACAACCAGACCAAGCAGGCCATCGCACAGGCGCAGGACAGCGTCGCACAGGCCCAGCAGAGCACAGTGGAAGCCAATCAGGCCATCGCGCAGGCATCCCCGACCGGCGTGACCGAAGCACAGGCCAAGGCCAACGCCGCCGCAGCCGCACTGGACACCGCCAAGCAGACCCTCGACAACGCCGCCGCCCAGCAGCAGACAGCCGCAAACAACCAGCAGCAGGCGCAGACGAACTACGACGATGCCAACAAGGCCCAGCAGCAGGCCGCACAGGATGCGACCGGCACGGCCGACAAGATCGCCGCCGCCCAGCAGGCCGCGAACGACGCTTCCAACGCCATCAACGACGCCAACAAGGCCATGCAGCAGACCTCCGATGACCAGTCGAAGGCAGAAACCGACAAGCAGACCGCACAGACCGCGAAGGATGAAGCCTCCGCCGAATCCGTCTCCCATCAGAAGGACGCCGACAAGGCCCAGACCGATATTGATGCGGCCGACAGGCAGGCCACGGACGCGCAGAAGGCGTACGACGAGGCGGATACCGCCATCAGTGATGCGCAGAAGAAGGCCGACCGGGCCGACGCGGACGCGAAGCAGGCCGTGACGGACAAGGCCGCCGCCGAGAAGGAGCTGGCCGCGGCCAAGAAGCAGCAGGCCTCGGCGACCGGCGACAAGACGAAGGCCGACGAGGCGGTGAACGCCGCGCAAGCCAGGCTGGATGCGGCCGGGCAGGCCGAGGCCAAGGCGCTTGAAGCCAAGCGGAAGGCCGACGCCAGGGTCGAACAGCTGTCCAAGGATGATGGAGGTCTTTCCGACCTGGCCGCGAAGCTCGAAGCGGCGAAGAAGGCCGCAGCCGATGCCGCAGCCGCCCAGCAGAAGGCGGAACAGGCGCAGAAGGATGCCGACAAGGCGGCGTCCGACTCCTCTTCCAACGCTGAGGCGAAGCAGCAGGCCGCCGCCGACGCCAAGAGCGAGGCCGATGCCAAGAAGGAAGCGGCAGACGAGGCTCAGGACAAGCTGTCTCAGGGCGCAGTGGCCTACTTCGGCGACAAGGGTGCCTCTCAGGCAGTCAAGGTTCTCACCGATCCGACCGTCACCAAGTATCTTGATGCCATTCATAATGGCGCCAAGGGCGATGCGACCACGTTGGACAACATGATCGAGGCCCTGAAGTTCATCCAGGAAGCCAATCAGCTTCGCGCGAAGGAAGGCCTGCAGCCCCTCAGGGTCAGTGACACCCTGATGGCGCAGGCCATGGCGGATGCGGATTATGCCAACAACAACGTGAACCATCCACTTCAATTCCCCGCCGGTGAAAACCTCGCCTGGGGTTACACCGATCCCTTTAAGGGCTGGTACGACACGGAGAAGTCCATGTATGAGAAGGACATGTCCGACGGTGTCCTGGATTGCAAGGCCTCGGACGGCAAGCCCCTCAACCCCTGCGATTTTGGCCATTACAGCACGCTGGTCAACCCCGATTTTACCCTCACCGGTTTCGGCGTCAGCCAGAACGGCAACATCATGGGTACCAACGGGAACACCCATAGTCAGCTGTTCACCGACAACGCTAACGCAATCGGCTCCGACGCGGGCCGCATCATGGACGTTGACGCATACCTGGCTGATTTGACTGCCTACCGTGATTCGCTGAACGGCGCGGACGCCGCATACCAGGCCGCATTGTCCAAGAGCAAGCAGGCCGCACAGGACGCTTCCGATGCGGCCAAGGCGCTGGCCGCCGCCCAGCAGTCCGCGCGGAAGGCCGCCGAGGAAGCCCGGCAGGCCGCTCAGAAGGCCAAGGATTTGCAGGCTGCCGCCGACGAGGCGCAGAAAGCGTATGACGAGGCCGTGAAGTCGAACGAGGACAAGGCCAAGGCGTTGGAGGAAGCCAGGAAGGATCAGACGGCGAAGAACGAAGCGTACTCCGCCGCTCAGCAGACCACCAAGGAAGCCCGGTCCGAAGTCGCCACCGCCACCGCCGCCCAGACCGCAGCCCAGACGGCAGTGGACAAGGCGAACACGGCGGTCACCGCCGCACAGGCGAAGATCGACGCCGCCGACAAGCTGGCCCAAACCGCCGCCAAGACCAAGACGGATGCGGAAGCCGCGATCAAGCAGGCCAACACGGACAAGACGAAGGCCGCAGCCGACCTGGCCAACGCCAAGACCGCGAAGGCCGAGGCCGAGAAGGCCAAGCAGGCCGCGCTCGACGCCAAGACCGTTTCCGACGCGAAGGTTGAAGCCGCCGACAAGCAGGTCAAGGCCGCCGACGAGGCCATCGCCAACGCCAAGGCCGCATACGCGAAGGCGAAGGACGACCTCAACACGGCCACCGGCAAGCTCAACGACGCCCAGAACACCATCAAGCGTCTGCAGAACGCCGAACAGACACTCAAGGAAGCCAACGCGAAGCTGGCGGAAGCCCAGTCGAAGCTCGAAGCGGCGAACAAGGCGAAGGCCGAGGCCGACAAGGCATACGAGAAAGCCAAGACGGACTATGATGCCAAGCTCGCCGACAAGCAGGCGTCCGACAAGGAGCTCGCCAATGCGAAGCAGGCCGAAGCCGAAGCCCGGAAGAAGGCCGAGGAGGAAGCCAGGAAGCAGCAGGAAGCCCAGAAGAAGGCCGACCAAGCCAAGCAGGATGCCGAAGCCAAGAAGCAGAAGGCCGAACAGGCCAAGAAGCAGGCCGCAGGCGTGACGAACAATGGTCTGGCCTCCACCGGATCGGACACCACCGCAATCGCCACGCTGGCGGCGATCATGACCATCGCTGGCGCCGGCTGCGTGCTCGTGAAGGTGCGCTCCGCCAAGCACGCTGACGGATGGCATGCAGTCGAGGGCTGATATCCCTTGCAAGCAGTGAGTTCTGCCCGTCTCTGACCCCATATAGGGGAGAGGCGGGCAAAACCGTATTCCCGCATTCCGAGGCAAAACGGTAGCTTCTTTTGTTACTATCAGAAAAAAGTCAGTGAATTGCGTGAAAGGGTTTAGCTATGAACGATGTAGGCCATGCGCCACTCCCGGGCGACGTGCTGCTACACCAATACCTGCAACCGAACAACATCACCATGTACCGTCTGGCGAAAGCCATGAACCTGCCACAAACCACCGTCAGTGGAATAATACGCGGGAAAAGACGCATCACCACAAGCCTCGCATACCATCTCGCCTACGTGTTGGGCACGCCGCCGGAATACTGGCTGGAATTGCAAATGCACTACGATATTGAAAACTACGACAAATTCGACGAAAGCGGACTGACGGCCCTCATTGATAATACGGTCGGCGACACTGTCCGATCAGAACGATGACGAGCAGAAGAATCCGCTAACGCCAGTTTCGTCCATGTCCACTTTGACGGCCTCGATTCCTCCAATTCGTTTTCCGCTGCCGCGCATTGTACTGCTGAGGATATTCTGTGCTGGCGCTTGTCCTTGTGTTCTCTCCCTCGGAGTGGCTGAATAGGGCTTGTTTCCATTGGTTTGCGGTCATGGGCATCTTCTTCAACGAGTTCAACCATTACAAGACGAAATCCGAAGCGGGCCAGGTGTTCACGCCCGAGCATATTCACGGACTTCATGTACCGGTTACTCGAATGGGCGTTCGCGTACGACGACGGATCCGGCCTGCCGGACGCCGGCGCGTACGCGGCCGAGCTGAAGAACGTGACCGCCACGGCCGACGGCAAACCGGTCCAGGGGTTCGACCCGACGAAGACCGGCACATGGACCATTCCCGCCGGCACCCAAGTGAATATCGTCGACATGCCCGACGACTGGAAGCTCGACGGCAAGGCGGAGCAGCCGGCCGGCACGGTCGTGTTCACCGCGTCGAAGTACGGCACGCCCGTCGTCACCTGGACGTTCAAGAACGATTCCGCGACCGATCCGGACAAGCCGGCGGACCCCGGCACGGACGCGTTGAAGAACGTGGCCGCGACGGCGGACGGCAAGCCGATCGCCGGGTTCGACCCGACCAGGGACGGCGCCTACAAGGTCGCCGCCGGCGCCAAGGTCAGGATCTCCGACGTTCCATCCGACTGGAAGCTCGACAAGACCGAATCCGGTTCGAAGCTCGTGTTCACCGCCTCCAAGGGCGGGACGGCCGTCACCTGGACGTTCGAATACCAGGCCAACGGCGGCTCCTCCGCCACCGATCCGGGCAACGGCGGCGGGAGCAACGCCGGGGGCGACGGCCAGGGCGACCCCGGCAAGACGCCGGACACGTCCAAGCCCGCGGCCTCCCCGAAGCCCGCGGGCACCGCGGACGACGGCCAGGCGGCCGGTGCCGCCCCGCTCGCCTCGACCGGCGCGGGCACCGGCCCTGCCATCGCCGTGGCCGGACTACTCGCCATGGCCGGGGCCTCCCTGCTCGCGGCCGTGGCCCGCACCCGCCGCCATGGCGCGGACCCTGACGGTCTCACGGCCGACTGACGAAGCCATCCTTCGGCCGGCCCATGCGCCGGCCGAAGCGCTTTACGACAACAGTGGAACCGTCTGGGCTTCATGGACGAGTTCATCCGCACCTCATCCATCGGCCTTCAGCCGTCCGGCATCACGTCCGGCAACGGCATTTCGCTGCGCTTGCGCGCCTTGCTATTTCTTGATCCCGGGATGCACGAACCTCGATAGGTCGAGGCCTGCGACGGCATGACCGGAATGAATCGTCGGCGTCATGGGAATCGTTTGCCGATGGCCATTCCCTGTCGGCAAACGGCCCCTTTCCTCTACGTGAAATGCGCAACCTCCTGAGACATCATGAAGGCTGGGACCATCATCCCCCGGGAGACGACAGTCCCAGCCTTGGCTATCAGTCGAAGATGGATTCCCCATCACCCAATACGCCCAGGGAGCGGAGCTCGCCGTTGAACCGGTCATGTTCCGCCTGCTCGCGCAGTTCCCTCTCCCATATCTCATAGTCGTCGGCGCACAGCCCTCCGTCGGGACCAACCCTCCAGTCGAAGCGTCGCAGCCGGCTGATGCCGGGCATGACGGTGCCGTCCGGACGTGTCAACGGATGGTTGACGACGACCTTGAGACCGGCCGGCCACTCGTCGGTGACGGCGAACCCGGATCCGTCGCCCAGCGTCTCGTATTCGCCCACGAGCCTCCTGCCTTGCTCGTACCATTCGCACATGTGCAGCGTGAACGACCCGTCCTCATGCTCCTCGTACATGACTGTCTCCTCTTCCGCAATCCTAGAGCTCGATGTCCTGGGCGAGCATGGTGGCCGCGTCGTTTTTGTGTTCGATCCACCATGCCGCGTCGTTCATCCGCAGCACCTGCCTGCGCAGTTCGGCGAACGCGTCACGGTCCTCGATGCGCGCGTGGCGGGCGAGCACGTCGACCTGGCTGAGGGTGCGGCGTCGTATCGGCTCCGCCCGGTCGCACTGGGATTTCGAGCCCCACAGTTCGCAGAACCCGTCAAGCCTGTTGCGCTGCCGGGACGCGATGCCGATGCAGGCGGGACATGACACCCGTTCCGCGTTCCTCACCCGCTGTTCGACGACCACGTACGGGCCGTCCACGTTGATCCGCTCCTGGTGCCCGCATGCGTGCGTGACGAATCTCCAAGCCATGACCTACCGCCTTCCCGGAACAAAACCGAACCAGTATTCGAACAAATGTTCTATTAAGGCGGGGACATGCGCCAGCGCAGCAGCCCGCAAAACACGTCTGCCCACGCCGGGCACGCCGTACGATTGCATTTTGTCAGAGCTCACCACAGCCTTCCAGCCCATCAGACGAGATGCACAACTGTTCCGGCTTGTCGACGCAGTTACTCTACTTTCATGAATTCAGGATACGTATACGTGTTCGATTTAGGTCTTGGTCCTGGTGTCCTTGCTTCCACCTCAAAAAAGAAGAAGATGATGCGTGCTGGATGGCATCCATGCAAGTCCATACCGGAACTCGGGTCCTTCGCATCATGCCTGTGGTTTTCATCCGGCATCATGACAGTGTGTATCGACCCATCCGGGCTTGGTTTTCTGCAATCCGAATATCCTCTGCGCGATGAGACCATGGAATACGCACAACGGCGAATACGCCGTATCGGAAGAATCATGAATTGGGACTGCACGTACGGGTACCGACGGATAATCCGCCGTATTGCGTTGTCGCCCGTGCCTTCACGCGAATCAGATATCCGTGCGGCATGCAGGGCCATGATCAAGGCGGAATGCGAATCAATGACGGAGATCATACGCAAGGGAAGATTCGATTTCCGTACCAGCTCCAGGCTGTGCAGACAACGGCACCGACTGAGAGGATTCCGTCTTTCTCCGCTGATAGGCGCGGAGGAATGGTGGGGCAAAACCTTCCTTCAAGAGGCGGACGAGAGACTCGACGCATATTTCTCAGGTATTGACGATGAGGCAAAAGGCGCGGAAAGACTGCTCATGTTCGTCGTTTCCGCCGCGACTGTGCTCGCCCTGTTCACTTCTTCCTGGGGAGATTATGAATCAGCGAAGAGAATCTTCCTCTACATCGCACTCATGTTTCTGTTCCTGCTGTTCCTAATCTCCGTTCCCCGTAAATGACGGGAACGATCAGACCCTAGATATACAACTGCCCCTGTTCCAGCATGCACCGGAACAGAGTGTCGGGAATCAGCCGAATCTTGCGATACAAGTAACCTTCCAACCCGGCGAACACGCGTTTTTGGTTCATTCGCACCGCATTCATGCCGTCGGATATCCGCCTGTTCTTTCCGGAGGAGAACACGATGAACGCCGCATTCATACGTTTGCAATCCTTGAAATCCAAGACAGGGCCACTGCTGTCGGACCGGGTCGTGTGCATGAGTATGATGCACGAGTCCTCAAGTTTCTTCTGGATGCTCGCCTCATAACATCCCCCATCCACGCCGCCATTTTGCCCCGCATGCAGGAAATCCACTCTGCCGTTGGCCATTTTGAAAATGGGTGCGTGCTTGAACTCCACGAACAACAGGGTCTCACCCGAATAGTCCCTGTCCAGTCTGGTCGCCTTATCGTTGTTGCCCTGCGGGTCTTTCCACAGGAACAGCCCATCGCAGCTGGAAGGCATGCTGATGTCGTGCTCCTGGGCGAAATACTCCTTGAACGCATCCAGATCGCATCCGAGCGTCGCATCCACGATGAACGTCTGGGCTCCATACTGGTTGCGATAACCGCTCAAGGTGGTCACGTCGCGTACGAATCGAGGACTCCCATCCGCGCTCCGATAGGACTTGACCGCCTCGACCACCGCTGCCGCTTTCCTGCTCATGGGATCACCATGCCTTCAGGTCGGGGTCGCCAATCGCCTGGACGGACATCAGCTCGTCGAACGGACGGCTCATGTCCGCGATGATGCCATCCAAATCGTCTTCGCTGGCCTGATGGAATGTATAGGACCCGCTCGCACCCGCAGCGGACGGCACGTACACGTGGAATCTGTCCGCCTGTCCTGCGTCGGTCATGTAGGTCTGCAGCGCCTGGAGGAAATACGGGCTATGCGTGGTGACCAATATGCGCGTATGCAGTTCGCGGGCTATCAGGACAAGCGCCTTGGCATAGACCAGCTGCCACTGCGGATGCAAATGAATCTCTGGTTCGTCCAACACCAGGAATGATGTGTCGTCCAGCACCGACCGGCGCAGTATGGTCTTGATGAACTCCACCGCCTTGACGCCCATGGATGCGTTCGCCGCCCGTATCGGCTCCGAAGCGTCGTTCGTCTCCCGCAGGACCAACACGTCATTGTCGTCGACGTCAATCAGTCCTTGATGTGCCTTGTCGAGAATGGATATGATGCGGTTGCCGGCGGCACGGCGTTCGTTGGACTCCTGTTGTGACAGGCCTTGCGCGGCATCGTTCATCCTCGCCCGGATGATGCCCCATTCCTGATCGTACAGGTCGGCCACTCGGCCGGGATAATAGTATTGCGACACGAACCGCGGTATCCTGCGATGCTGCGAGAACACGCGCGTGATCATTCGCGGGTCTTCGATAAGCAACACATTGTATCGCGGGTCGAGCGTGTCGACTGCTTCAACGCACTCGTCGTTGCGGAATGCGGCGTTGACGCTCTGTTGTGCCGTATGGCTGGAAAGGCCCGCCGTCGCGTCCCGTCCGGACTCTAGGCGGTTGTTGATTTGACCGTCGAACAGCATGTCGAAACTGTTTTCCATGAACAGTCTGCGATATGAGGGCGCCTCGTCGTTGACGATGGAGGTGCATTGCGCGCATAGCGCGCGCCCCTGCTCTTCCCTGCCCGTACCCATGGCTAGCAGCATGCGACGGGTTTCTTCTATCTCCTCGCGTTCAAGCTGGTCGTCTTCAAATCGTCGTCCCTGGGACGTGAACCATTCGCCGACCTTCATGGAGGTGGTACCGGCGGGGGCGGCCAAGTCCTTGACCAAACGGGAGGCGATGGTGCCCGACAGGTAATCTACGAGCTGGTAACTGAGCTTCTCCTTTGCGGACAGGTATCTGTAAATCGCTTGTTCGGTCTTGGAGATCTTTTCACGCAGCATGCGCGCGGTGAAATCATATTGCGAGTTGACGAGGGCGAACAGGGTTTTGCCGATGGTGCTTTTGCCGATGTTGTTCGGGCCCGCGACGAGCGTAATGCCTTCTAGGAGAATGCGGGTGTCGCACACTTTCCCGATACCGTCGATCGTCAGCTCCATTGTCCCGTCTCCCTTTTCCGGCGATGTTCAAGCATATACACGGTACCATCACGAGTGGCCCGAGTCCTCGTGGCTGCCACCGTGGCCGCCGGCCGTTATCGGCGGCCCCGCTGGTGGTGTCCGTGGAGGCGTGGCCGCTTGCCCGTCCGTCGCGTCTTCCGTTTTCCGGTTCAGGTGTCGGCGGGCTGATTGGGAGAGTGTGTCATGCTGTCGGTTCTGGTGTTGCTGCTGGTGGTGGCCGCGGCGTCGTTCGCGTATCGCGCGTTCTGGATGCTGCGGGCCCGTCCGTCGTCCCGGTATGTGGGGAGCCGTTTCCGTGACGAGGTGGTGGCGATGAGCCGTCGCCAGCGTCGTCGCGCGTTCTGGGGCAATGTGCTGCTGTGCGTGTTGTGCGTGGCCGCGATGGTGTTGGTCGGCGTGCTGGTGGGCGGCATGGGCGGCTCGGTGTGACCGTCCGTCGTCGTTTCGCTTCCGGCCCGTCGGCGTGTCCGGCGGGCTTTCGTCTTGTGTGTGGGCCTGATCGTCGGAGGTTGGTGTGATGTCTGGTTCGGCTGGGGATGCTCCGGTGTTGGAGGGAGGGCACCGGTTGGGCGAGGGCATGCGTCGCGGCGTGTTCTGTCTGGGTCTGGTGCCGGTGGCGACGGGGTTGACGCTGCGCGAGGCGATGTGGATGCAGTGTTGTCTGACGGCGGGTGTGGAGCCCGGGCCGATGCCCGCGCATGCGTTCCGTCGCGCCGACCGGCATGCGGTGGAGGACGCGATGGGCGTGGCCCCGGGTCTGATGCGCGCGATGGCCGCGGATGCGAAACGGCGTCGGCGCATGGTGGACGCGGACGAGGAGGGGCGTCTGCCTCTCGGCTCGCCCTCCCCCGTGGACATGATGACCCGTGATTTCCGCGTGCGGCCGGTCACGGCGTGGCATCAGACCAGCACGGGGCGTGCGGGGGTCCTGTCCACGCTGGTGGCGGGGTCGGGGGCGCCTCGCATCGACGGGCCGGTCATCGGCGTGGATGTGCTGTCGCGTGAGTTGTGGCGGTTCGATTCGTGGGCGACGTATGACGCGCCGGGCGTTCACGGCCCGCATATGACGACCAGCCCGGACGTGTTCATCTGCGGTCTTCGCGGCAACGGCAAGTCGTTCGCGGCGAAGGTGATGGCGTTGCGTGAGATCGAGGCGGGCCGTCATGTGATCGTCCAGTCGGATCGCGAGGGCGAGTGGGGCCGGGTCGCCAATCATGTGGGAGGCCAGGTCGTCTCGCCGGGCGGCGGCCATTATCTGAACCCGTTCGCGTTGCCGGACCGTCCGTCCGCCGGCGAGGACGATTTGTGGCGTCAGGAGGTGCTTTCCGGGCGCAAGGCGGCGTTCATGAGCCTGGCGGAGGCATTGCGCGAGGATGGAGGCCCGTTCCCGCTGGATCGCGACATGCAGGTGGTCGTGGACCGTGTGGCGGTGTCGTTCGGCACTGGGCCGATGACGTTGGAGGCGGCGGTGGACCGTCTCGCGGACCGTTCGTGGGTGGATGGGGAGTCGCCCTCGATGACGGGTTTCGAGCATGAGCCGGCGTTGGCCCGTGCGGCGGCGGCCGCGGCGGCTCGCGTGTATGCGCCGATGGTGCGTGGCGGCACCCTGTCGGGCATGTTCGACAGGGAGTCCACGATCCGGTTGGACCCGTCGAGTCCGATGATCGTGTTCGACACGTCGAGTCCGGCGTTGAACAACGAGCAGCTCAAGCGCGTGTTCACGGCGGCGGTGAGCTCGTGGATCGACCGTCTGCTGCAGGGGCGAGACGGGAGACGGCGGATCGTAGTCGACGAGGAGGCGTGGGACCTGCTGTCGAACGCACGTCTGGTGGACTCGTTGCAGACCAGACAGCGGTCCGCCGGCCATTGGGGATGCGCGACCTGGCTGATCGTGCATGGAGTCAACGACATGACGCACGTGTTCGGCGAGGGCAGCGAGCTGCGTGGCCGTGTCGAGGAGATCCTCAACCAGATGCAGACGAAGATCATCTTCCGTCAGGGCGGGTCGAACATCGACATGCTCAGCCGGCTGGTCCCGGATCTGAGCGAGGACGAGCGGCGGGTGATTCCCACGCTGCCGCAGGGGCTTGGGGTGTGGAGGGTCGGCGCGGAGCATCCGCGCATGGTGCGCGCCCTGGCCGGTCCGACCCTGTCGGCCCTGTTCGACACGAGCGACCTGAGGTCCGCGGCCTGAACCGCATCGTTTTTGTTGTATCCGTTTCTCCGTATTCGTTTCTCCGTATTCGTTGGTGAGGAGGCCGCTGATGGCGGATGTGTCCGGGGATCGTCCCTGGTATGAGGAGCTGGCGCCCGATCTGGAGGGCGATGCCGGCCGGGGCGTGGAGGGGTCGCGTGTCGATTCGCGCCGTCGGGTCATGGCCGTGTGGCGCGGGTTCGAGGACTCGCGTGCGGGCGTGTGGCTGGCGGAGCATACGCGGCTTCTGGCCGCCCTGTCGCGTGAGGGGTCGGTGCTGGTGCGTCGTCTGGCCGTGGGCGTCCTGCTCGCGGCGATGGCGTTCACGCTGCTGCTGTTCGCGGCGGCGGGCGGCGACCCGGTGGCCGGCGGGCTGCTGTCCATGCCCTTCTGGATGGCCGCGTTGGCCGCGTGCGCCGTGCTCTGGGCGTTCTGGGACGCGTACCGTGATTCCGGGGAACGGCTCGTGGACCGCCTGTCCTCGGCTCCGGGCATGGCCACGCGTCGTCAGGTCGCGGCCGCGTGCGGGGTGCGCGAGGTGATGCGCACGATGGTGCCGAGCGTGCTGCCGGCCATGCTGGCCGCGGCCATGCGGGAGCGTCGCATGGGCGGCGACCCGGTGTGGCCGAGGCCCTGGCAGGCGGCCATGTACGTGGGCGAATGCCATCACGTCGGTGTCTGGCTGTCGTTGGAGATGCACGCGTACGTGCTGGGACCGACCAGGTCCGGCAAGACAGTGACGGTCGTGATCCCCGCGGTGGTGGAGGCGCCCGGCTTCGTGCTGGCCACGTCGACGCGCAGCGACATCATCTCGGCGACCCGCCGCCTGCGGGAGAGGGGTGTGGCGGATCCGTCGAACGGGGCCCGGTACGGCGGCCATGGCCGTGTCCATATCTTCGACCCGGAGGGGTTGGGCGCGGCGGACCCGCTGACCCGGCACAACATGCGTTGGACCCCGTTGCAGGGGTGCGAGGACCCGACCACGGCGATGCGCCGCGCGCAGACCCTGGTGGGTGTGGGCGGATTGGGCCAGGGGTCGAACAACAGGGAGTGGGGCGTGAGCGCGGGAGGCTATATCCAGGCGCTTCTGTATGCGGCGGCGATCAGCAACCTGCCGATCTCGAAATGCTACGAGTGGTCGGTCAGCCCCCGCAAGGCGCTCGAGGCCGCGGACCTGATCCGCGAGCATACGGGCGAACGGGAGATGCTGCGCTGGGCGGACACGATCCGTGGCCTGGAGACCATGGACACGCGCCAACGGTCGAGCGAATGGTTCGGCGTGAGGAACGCGTTCGCGATCCTCGCGGACCCGAAGGTGCGTTCGACGATGGATTTCTCGCCGCGCGACCCGCGTCTGATCGATCCGAGGCGCATGGTCGAGGATCATGACACCGTGTACGTGCTCAGCCGGCCGAAATCGCAGGCGGGCGGAGGCGTGAACGCGGGCCTGTTCGCCGTGCTCCTGCTGGACACGTTCCAGGAGGCGTGCCAGGATCTCGCCCTGTCGCGCGAGGCGTCGGGACCCAACCTGCGCAAGATCGAGCCGCCGGCCCGGTTCGTGCTCGACGAGCTGAGCAACATCGAGACGTGGGGCGGCCTGCGCAACGCGATCACGCAGGGCGGCGGCAACGGCTATCAGTTGCTCGTGGTCGAGCAGTCGCGCGACATGATGGCGCGCGACTACGACCGGGAGACCGAGCAGACCGTTTGGAACAACTGCAACCGGATCATGCTGGGCGGCGTGACCGACCGGGACAGCCTCGAATGGTGGGGCATGCAGATCGGCCGGCATGAGGTCACCCGTTTCGAGTCCACGTGGAATCCGGGACAGGGCCCGCTCGGAGGGGTCACGGAACGCCGCGGCGCGGAGGAGACGGTGCTGCCGTGGGAGCTGAGCCGTCTGCCGCGCGGATGGATGGTCGTCCAGCCCGTGCGCGAGGCGCCGGCCCTGGTCCGCGCCCCGCATTTCATGGAACGCGGATGGTGGCATGACGCGGAAGGAGACAGGTGATGGACGACACCCGTGACGAGGTGGACGAGATCCTGGCCGGCATGACGGGAGGCCGGACCGGTACGGCCGGCGGCGTCTCATCCCCCGTGCCGCCGGCCGCGGACTGGGCCCGGGGGCTCGACGCCGCGTCGGCGTCGGCCGCGCGGCTGACCGTGCTCCTGTCGGACGTGTACAGGGCGCATCAGGGCAAGGACCCGTCGGCCAGCCTGGCCGCGCAGATCGAGCAGACCGTGCGCAACCTGACCGGCGAGCCTCCGCAAGAACCGGAATACGGGCCGGGCCTGTGGACGGCGATGCCGCAACGCTCCTGGGAGACGATGGGCATGGCCCGGCCGATCGACTGGACCGGCGCGCCCTCGCGCACGGAGATCGACCTGATGACGATGCACGCGATCCGCTACGGCGAATGGCTGTGCCGCACGTTCCCCACATGGGAGCAGACGCTGCCCGCCTGCTGGATCGAGCACGACGACGTGGTGGCCGAGGTGTTCGCCCTGAAATGCCATGCGGACCTGGCCGCGGCCTCCCCCAACGGCGGCATGTACATGCCGGCCCTCATGCAGGACATCCACCAGGCCCTCGCCCGGGTCAAGGAATACCTGACGGCGGCCGGCACGGGAGAATCCTCCCACGCGCATCACATGGACGGCGAACAGCATGCCTCGCGCCGACGCGCCCGGGAGGTCGAATACGAGTCGTGGTATCGCCGGCGCGGCGGATGGAAGACGGAACCGGCGTTCACCGGCCGTTGGCGGGGCGGCGAGGATTTCGTCTCCTCCACGCTCCTTGCCTACGGGACGCCTCCCTCGCCCGCCTCGCATGACGATCCCTCCGCCGACGTGCTCATGGCCACGCTGGCGGGCTGCGAGGAGCGGCTGGACGGCTACCGGCGTTCCCGCGACGGCATCCGCCGCATGCCCGACGGGCCGGAACGCGACCGCCTGTCACGCCAGCTCGCCGCGGACACCGACGGCGATCTGCGGGAACTGTCCGACCGGTGGCGTGACTGGAGGTCCATGGAGCTCGCGGCCCGCGACCGGCTCGACCAGGCCATCGCCTCCATCGAACGACGGCTCGACGACCGGAAGGCACCCCTGTCCCATGAGGAGGCCGAGGAGGCGCGCGCACTGGCGTCACGGGGACGCGCCCTGCTCGACGAGGCCGGGGACCCGCGTTGGAACCCCGACTCGTACCGGCCCCGGGACCCGGACGAGGAGCTGAAGCTCGCGAAACGGCTCGAAGGCATCGCCCGTGAACGGGATCTCGATTCCCTGGAACAGCTCGACCGGCTCACGGCCACGATACGCGCGACGATCGGCCCGAGGGGAGGCATGCGCCCATGACCATGCCGGACCTGTTCGAACAACTCGACTCCCCTGCCGAGAACGGCGACGATTGGATCCGCCGCCTGCTCTCGGAACCGGACGAGACTCCCTCCCCCACGCCGGCCGCCGGCGACGACGGCACCGATACCGGCCATGAGCCCGATCTTCCCCAAGAGGAGGAAAGGATTGTCCCGCCGCAGGCCTCAGGACCGGGGGCCGGTGGCGATGTGACGGCTCCCCCGCCTTCCGGCGCGCATGCGATCCCCCTGCCGGCATCCGACGACACGTCGCCATCCGATGACCTGGATGACATGCACCAGGACGCGATCCCGGGATTCGGCACCGATATGGATGCCGATGAGCCCGCCCGTTCGGTCCATGCCGGGCGGATCGTACTGACGGTGCTCGCCGTGGTCGCCGCCGTGGCGCTCGTCGGCGTGATCGCCGCCGGCGCCGTCACCGCGTCCGCCCGCCACGGCGCGGAACAGGCGCAGGCCGTGCTGCGGGAGACCAATACGATTGCGACTCGGTTCGTCAAAGCCCACAAGGCGTCCGACCTCGCCGATGCGAAGGCATGGAGCCGTCTGGACGCGCGGATTTCGGACAACGCGAGGATACTCGACGAGCCCGCCGCCCGGCTGTCCATCAGGGATGCTGGATCGTTGAAGGACCGCGCGGGCAAGGCCAATAAGGACACGAACACGCTGGTGTCGGCGGCGAGGAGGGCCCTCGCCATCAAACAGGAGGCCGACGCGCGCGAATCGCTCGCGAAGGCGGTCGGCGAGGCCACCAAGCTCCGGGACGGCGCGAAACGCGACGACGACACCGGCAAGGCCATCGACGATCTGACGACGATCCTCGAACGGGCCGCCGAGCCCGGCAAGGACGTCACCGTCAAGGAGCTCGAGGATCTGGCATCCCGGGTCGAGCAGGCGAGGAAGACCCTCGAACAGGCCATCGCCACGCAGGCGGAGCATGCGAAGGCCAAGCGCGCGGCCGAGGAGAAAGCGGCACGGGAACGCCAGGAGAGGGAACGGCAGGCCGAACAGCAGACCGTCCCCGACCCGACGCCGCCACAGCAGCAACAGCAGTGGATACCCCAATACCAGTCGGGACAGTCGGGGCAATCGGGACAGTCGGGACAGTCGGGCGGGACCGGCTCCCAGTCCGGCAACGGCTGGAGCGTGCCGGCCCCCAGCGACGGCAACGGCCTGCCCGGCAACGATCCCGGACTATAGACCATCGTCCATTCGAAAGGAGCATCATCATGACGGACGAGACACCACGCAAAGGCGAACACAGGGAACGCCAGGGCCTTCTCGGCCGAGCGAGGGACCGGTTCGAGCGGATGGAGCCGAAACGGCAGGCGCTGCTGCTCGCCGTCGTGGCCGCGATCGCATTGGCGGCCACGATCGCGCTCAACCCGTTCCAGGCCACGCCATCCGACCAGAACTCCGCACAATCCGTCCGACAGGCGACGGATGCCGGCAAGGACGAGAAGAACCAGTCCCGGACGGACCCGTCTTCGGGACCATCGGAATTCACCGGTTCCACGGAGGACATCGCCAACAAGGCCCGGTCGATCCTCAATTCCCCGGACGGCGGCAACATCGACACGTTCGGCCAGACGCTCATCCGCCACGGCGACAAGGACCTGGGCAACGCGACCGACCTGTTCGACGCGATCGGCCGACAGGAGAAGGCATCCACGATCCGCGCATTGGCCGACGAATGGTATGCCCAGGCGTTGCCGAAGGCCGCCGGATACCGGCTCGACGATCTCAGGTCGAGCCTGCCCAAAGCGGAACATGCCGTGGACAGGCTCACCGACCCCACGCCGGACGACTGCACGGGTCTGGCCAAGGCCGCGAAGCAGGCTCGCGCGTTGGTCGACGCCGGATCCGACGACTACGACGAGCTCACCTCCGTGCAGCAGACCCTCACCAAATCGATCAGCGCATGCACCGCGCACATGACCGTCGACCAGATCGATCGCCTGTTCCCGCAGGACGGCCCATCGGTCACCATACCCGACACCGGGAAGGAGGAGCGATGACGGCGGACACCACGCGAGGGTCTTCCGACAGAGCCGGTATCCGTCTCGGCATCGGCTCCTGCCCCGGCATAGCGAAGATCCTGCCGGCCGGCATCCGAGGCATCACATTGCCCGACGGCACACGCGTGCGCATGCTGCGCTGCGTGACCCGGGAGGGCGGCGTCGACATCCCCGTCGCCCTGATCCCCGCCACCGGGGCGGTCCACAACCGCATGCTCGAAGCCGCCGGCGGCCAGATCGTCGAGTTCGCCGGCAGGCCACGTCTCTACCGGCCCGAGACGGGCGGCCCCATCCTCGCGTTCACCGTCACCGACCTGCGCATCCGCGACACCGGCGAGGCCCGCATGCTGCGCGCTGGACATAGAAGATAGTCAGCCGGTTTTCAGCCCCGATATTGTGCGCACGTCCGGAATTTCCATGTCGATCTCATGGTCATTAGTTTTCCCGCGTAACCGCATCATGGATGGCGGAAAGCGCTTCATCCGGGGTCTTTGCCGGATACCGTAGATTCGGGAAACCGCTGCAACTACCGACATACATTTTGTATTCGTCGGACCACTGGACTTGGTACGAGTTACGGTCGGCGGGCTGTACTGGCTTCCCAGACGTCTTCGCCCATGTGGAGGACGGCTTCTCCATCCACATGTCCCATACGCTTTTCGTGTATCCCGTGATAAGTGCGCCCATAACCACGCCAGCAAGTACCTTCCCAAAAATCGCGGAACACTGCCCGATTGCTCCTGATACGATGATAAGTAAAGGATAAAACGTCGTTTTACGGAACTTCAAGATATCGTCGGCATCACGTCTTCGCGTAATGCTGAAAATGAAACTAGCCAGACCGGGAATACCGAGCACGCAGAACAGCAACGCCATCGCCTGATCCTCTTGGACCGCGCCGCCCGTTCTCGCATAAAGAAGCACGCCAACTGCACAGCTGCAAGCGAACAGTAACTGGATTATCTGATGCATGAGCAACGCCATCCTTTTCGGATCGCTCAGCCACAGCGCGACAACAATAATGATAAGAGCCGGAGTCCCTAGACGCTCCATCAACGGTCTCCCCCAAGGAAAACCAAACAGTTGCTCCAACAAGGCAACCACGGCGACGGCAAACGCCAAGAACATTGCGATAATAAGGAGAACACCACCGATTTGAGAGAGTATCTCCCTAATCGAGGGCTTTACACGTGACTTTTTCTTTGTGCCCTCAATATCCGGTGTGCTTGCCAATTGTTTCTTGAACCGCATTTCTCCATCACCTTTCTTCTCGGTTTTCCGAACGGTCGGTTCCGCCTTCTCAATTACATTGGATGTCGACTTTTTCATGCCTGTTCGCGTCGAAATGTCTGCTTGCCACCACTGCTTTGCCTGCCCCATAAGCTCGGATATGAATACAGACATGATGACTGTCCCCAATATCGCAAGCAGATTGCCATATTCATTGCGCCTGTGTCTCATAATTACTCTCCATCAACGAATCGGTTTGTTTCTGATTCCACGATAAGCATGCATTCCATGCCACAGATCATTTTCATTGAATCTCGCATACGGTTCTGTAGAATGCCCTCTGTGGCGAAGACGGTGATAAGGGTCATATTCGATGACGCGACGGCTGCGGAAGGGTTTCTCGAGCGCTGCCGCGGCGAAGGGCTGAATGCCGTGGTCAAGGACGCGCGTCCGATCGGCACGGTGAAGCGCAATGGGCCCGTTGTTCTAGAACGGTGCCGGGCCGGGGAATCATGCCTTTGGCGAGGCCGACCGATTGGTCTAGAAGCCCCGGTGCCCCGCGTGCCCGTCCGCCGTCGAGACGAACCGCACGACGGATCCGTCGGGCGAGTCCTGGACGAATTCCTCTACGAGCTTCATTTGGGGCCGGCTGATGCCTATGGCCGGATCGGGACCGACGGCGAGCACGGGTGCCGTATGGGACGTGGATTCGACGGCAAGACTCGCATCATGGGTGGTCTCCTCGTCATCCAGCCAGACGATTGGACGGCCCTGCGCCAGCGCGTCGACTATGGTGCGGCGCTTGCCCGTCCAGATGCCCTCCCGCGTGACGGGGTTGTACCAGTGGATGGTCGGCCAGTCTACGCCCAGCGCACGGTTCAATTGCATGGTCTCCGGCTGCCAGGTGCTCAGCCAGTACTTGTCAGCGTCCAACGCATCCAGACGGACCACGAGTTCCATGTTCCACCGGATTGTGAACCGTCGTCCCATGTCGCGAACCAGCAGCCGTTCCTTCCGGTCGGGACGGAACCAGTTATCCGGCGCATACCTGACGCGGCGAGGATCGTTGGGCCTCATCCATTCGACGCATCCCTGCCGACGCATGACCTTCGCGTCCGGGAACTGGTTGATCACGCCGTCGAAGTCTACGAATATCAGGGGCTTGCCCATCCGATTCTCCTTATGGTCTCGTGTCGTTGGCGGCGATGCATGCGGCCATGCGTTTCGTCTCCTCCTCGATCTCTTCGCACGTCCATTTATGGGGTTCGATCCACGGCCAGCCCATCTTCTCGCATAGTTCGCGGCGTGATTCGTCCAGGTCGGTGCCGTCCAGTCCGATCATGCTGCTGTTGCCCTGCAACGTGTCGAAGCCTATCCAGCCCGATTGGTCGGGCCCGTAGGTGACGCCGCCGTACACGTCGACCAACGGTTCGATGTCGTCGGCGTTCAGATGTCGCCACACGTGCCCGTCCGGGATATGTGCGTATCCCTGCCATGCAAAGAACACGTCGTTGGCTATGATCCGCCATTCGACGCCGTCTTCCACGCCTTCGCGCACCGGTTCTGCCATCCACGGCCGCCATTCATGCCCGCTCATCGCCGGTCCTCTTCTCTTTGCCGGGTTTCCTCCGGGTTGGCCCCGGCTGTCTTTTTGTTATCGGCTCAGGCGTCGTCGCCTTCCGTTTCGTCTTTTCTCCCAATCATACGGGTCGCGGACCGTCGCCGCCGTCATCCGGGGTCTGGGGTGGAACCGGTGCCGGGGCGGGCATCGGGTCCGGGAAGGCCAGTGCGCCGGTGGAACGGCTGGCCCCTTCCGATCGTCTTTTTTCCTCGGACGTGGCGTTGCGGGGCGGCACGAAGCCGTATTCGAGTATGAACCGTTCCGACGGCGTGACGCTTTTCAGGTCCTCGTCGTTCCATCGGTCCCTGACGTATGGGTTGCGTTCCGGTTCGCTCTCGCATCGCGTCTCGATTTCATGCCGGTCCGCCCATTCGTCGATGTAGGTGTAGCGGAGCATGCCGGGGGCGAGGGTCTCCATCATGGTGCGGTAGTAGTCCCTCTCGTTCAGCAGCGTGTCCACGAGGTAGGCGGGTTGCGAGCCGAACCGGCGCAGCCCTCGCGTGTAGTAGTTCCGGTTGGCGTCGCGGATCAGGGGCGGCACGGCGTCCAGGCGGAGCATCTCCTTGAAGAGGACCAGTCGTCCGATGCGCCCGTTGCCGTCCGAGAACGGGTGCGTGGTCTCGAACAGCCAGTGCGCCCTCGCTGTCTGGTATGGGTCGTCCCTGAGTTCCGCGAACGCCTTGAACACGTCGTTCATGGCGCGGGGCACGTCCCGGGGCAGGACGGTGTGGATGCCTTCGATGGGGCTGATGACGTTCGGAAGCGTCTTCCATCCGCCGACGTTGCGCGAGGGGTCGGTTTCCTGGCTGGTCCCGTGTTTGAGGATCGCGTGGAGCTCGCACACCATGGCCTTGTCGACGGGTTCGTCCGCGAGGTCGAGGATCCGGTCGAACGCGCGGAAATGGTTCACGGTTTCCGTCGCGTCGTCCAGCCGTATCTCGTCGTCGGCGTTTTCGGGCAGCAGCGCGCCGGTGTCGAACAGCTGGGCGGTCTGTTCCGGGGACAGCGTGGATCCTTCCATGTGGTTGCTGTTGTAGGCGAACACGAGCTGTGTGTTCTGGTAGAGGCCGTGCGAGACCTTCTGGTCGCGTTCCGCGCGCAGCCAGTCGACCAGTCGTTTCCGTGTTTGCTTCGCCATGGCCCGTTCCTTTCCTGTCGTCACCATCGTAGTATGCGTGCCGCCGTGTCCAGGCTCCGGAACAGGGGCTGGTGGCCGGCGAGGTTTCGCAGGAGCGTTTCGAGCTCGGGGATGGGCAGGTATCGGCTCGCGATGGTCCAGACGGTCGCGACGGCGATGAGGGTGAGTATGGCGGTGACGGTGATCCACAGGATCTGCCTGATGAGTCCGCCGCCGGTGGTGGCGCGGCCGGTGACGCCGGCGAGCACCGTGAGCGTGACGGCGAGGACGATCAGGGTGCCGGTGTCCCATGCGGCCAGGGTCCGGGTCATTGCGTCGGCCCATCGGGCGAGTTGTTCGATGATGGTTCCTGCCGTGTCTTCCATTGCGGGTTCCTTTCCTCCATGGCTGCGGGGTTCGGCGTCTCCACGCGGGGCTTCGGGTTTTCCGGCCGATTACGGTTGGCCTTCCGGGTTTTGCCGGGGTTGACGACGCCGCTTCCTTGTCCGGTGATGCGTGCGTCGAGGTTGCACCAGTGCTGTTCCTGCCGGCCGGACCGGCCCGGCGGCCTTTGCCCGATGGGCTGGTCGGGGTCGTCGATGTGCCACATGTCCCGGTAGACGGCCACGTCGCGCAGCAGGTTGTGGTCGCCGTGCTTCCGCGCCGTTTCCATGACGGTCCTCGACCAGGGCTGTTCGCCCGTGGCGGCCTGTCGGGCGAGGGCGTCGGCCCGTTGGGTGATGAGGAGTTCGTTCTGGCGCACCAGGTCGAGGGCGGCGGTGTTTCTGGATGCCTTGATGGGCGGGATGATGCCGGCGGTCCAGTCGTCGCGCACCGCGCCGTTGAGCCGGTCGAGCAGGCCGCTGCTGAGCCGGCCGGCCATGACGGCGGCGGGGTCCTGCCGGTTTCCGTGCTCGTCCTTGGGGCTGATGTCGCGGCTGACGATGGCCATGGCCCGCTTGGGGTCGGTCATCCAGGCGCGGGACCATAGCGCGCGCAGCCACTCCCAGTTCGGGGACCTCGTGATCATGCTCACGATGCCCGGGTTGTGGCATTGGCGGAGTTTGGCCTCGAGGTGGGGGCCGGCGATGAGGCCGGCGGCGTAGTCGTGTTCGCGCAGGAGTCGTGTCAGGCTGTATCTCTCCTCGTGTTCGTCGATGCGGGTTTCGGTGGCGGTGCGCGTGTCGGGGCGCGTCAGGAGCGTGGAGAGCATGCGTTGGCGGGCGATGGCTTCGGGGTCGGTGTCCGATCCGGATAGCATGGCTTCCGTCTGCCGGGTCTTCTCGTCCTTGCATGCGTAGAGGAGGTGGTTCTCCTCGCGCCCTCGTGTGGCGGCCACGTATTGCAGGTTGCATGGGACGCGCGCGTCGGAGGGGAACATGGCGGCGCACCGGTCGACGGTCATGCCCTGGCTTTTGTGGATGGTGGTCGCGTATCCGGCCTCGCAGTTCGTTTTCGCCCAGTCCCGGGGTATGGTCCATTGCCTTCCGTCCGCGTCGCGGCATGCGATCGCGTCCGTGTCGATGCGGGTGACGGTGAACGCCATGCCGTTCTCGATGCGGTGTCCGTCGGGGCCACGTACCTGGTGGTCGTTGGCGCGGGACACGATCCGGTCCCCGGCTCCTATCTTCAGGCCGTCGGACAGCGTGGCGAGGCGGGACGGGTCCCCGTCGGACAGGCCGAGCACGCGCCGTTCGAGGATGGTGCGCTGGTTCATGGCACGCACCTGTTCGTTGGTGCCGGCGACGAGGAGCGTGGTCTTGCCCGTCTTCTGCCATTGCAGGGTCATCCGGTACGCCTCCTCCTCGCATTCCCGGTCCTCGCCCCAGTGGAGACGGTGGTGGGCCGCGTATTCGGCGACGAGCCGGCGGCATGCCTCGACGCTGTCCGGTTTCGCGCGGTCGCCGCCGGCGCGCAGGCGCAGCGTGGCGTCGCCCTCGCCTGCCCATCTGGCCCGTCCGCCGTCGGGGTCATTCGCCCAGAGCCCGGGGTCGCTGCGGAAACGCCACAGGCTGGTGAGGGTCGCGCACCGGTGTTCCCGTTCGGCCCAGGCGAGCAGGCCGCCCGGGGCGGCGGGCGCGTCGAGCTGCATGGGGTCGCCGGTCAGCGCGAGCCTGGCTCCGGCCCGTTCGCACAGTTCGGCGATGGCGTCCAGTTCCGGGGTGCCGACCATGCCCGCCTCGTCTACGATGACGAGCTGTCCGGGGTGGATGAGGCCGGCCTGTTCCCGGGCGTCGGATTCGCTGATGGCGCGGCGTATCCGGTCGCGTTCGGCGGGGGTGCGCGCCGCGGCGAGCCGGCACCGGAATTCGCGTCGCAGGTCGTCGATCTGCGCCCGGTGCCGTTCGGATACGTTGTCGAGGAGCTTGGCGATGGTGATCGCGTTGGTGCCGATGCTGTCGGCGAGCTCGTCCCTGGCCCGGACGGACAGGGTCAGGCCGAGCACGGACCCCCTCCCGTGCCGGGTCTCCCATGCTCGGGCGACGGCGCGCATGGTGGTCGTCTTTCCGGTGCCGGCGGGGCCGATGAGCGCGCTGGCCGCGTGCGGGTTCTCGAGCAGGTATGCGGCGGCCTTCGCCTGGTCGTCGCTCAGCCGGTTTCCGCCGGCCCGCATGGACTGGATGAGCCGGGTGCCCTCCCCGGGTCCCCAGGCGAGCGGGTCGGTCCGGCCGAACGTGGCCATGACGCGTTTTTCCATGTCGAGGATCGTCTGGCTGGTGTATCGGTCGAGTGTGGGGTCGTCGAACGTGCTGCGTCCGGCGCGGCTGACGAGCGCGGGGTCGTCGCCGGCCTGTCCTGCACGGTAGCGGGTCGGGGTTATTTTCACGCAGCGGCGGATGGCGAGTTCGGCGACCTGGTTGGCGGTGTCGGCGCGGGCCGTGGGGTCGAGCCGGATGTCGGCGAGGAGGCGTTCGGCTTCGGCCCGGATGTTGCTGAGCGTCCATGTGGCACGGGTGCGTTCGGTGTGTGCCATGGCAGCGTCGGCGAGCCGTTCGAGTTCCGTCTGGCCGGGTGTCTGGTGGTCGGCGAGCTGTCCGGCGAGGCGGATGCCCGCGGCCCGGGAGGCGGTCTGTCCCAGTTCTATGGTCCTGTCCCGGTGCGAGTCGACCGCCTGCCACATGGCGTCGATGCTGGTGCCGGGGGCTTCGGCCCGCAGTTTGCCGTGCCATCGTCGGGTCAGTTCGGCCAGTCCGGGTCGGGCGTCGGTCTTGGGCTTGCGGGTTTCCAGCCAGACCTGTTTGTGGAGTTCGGCGCGTCGTTTCCATCCGATCGTATGGCCGGTGCGGCGTTCCTCCTCGTCGATGATGGCGGCGAGCCGGGTTTCGATCTCCCTGTCGCGTCCGCTGAACGCGTCGATGAGCTCCTCGGGCACTCCCTGGACCTCGCCGGCCACGGCCCTGGTGCCGCGTCCGCGGGCGCGGGCCGGTTCGTGCCAGGCCCAGCCGAGTCGTTGGGTGAGCAGGTCCTTGACGAGGTTGGCGTTGTATTCGCTCAGTTCGACGGTGGCCCCGTAGACGGCGCGTCCGTCGAGCGCGGTCCATTGGCCGTCCGTGGTGCGGCGCACCCGGTTGGAGATGACCAGGTGCGTGTGCGGGTGGGGGTCGCCGTCCCTGGAGTCCCAGTGGTCGAAGGCGAAGCCGGCGACCCCGTCGCAGGCCGTGCTGGCGACGCCGCCGGCCCCGGCCCGGGTGGCCGCGTATTCGGCTTCGAAGTAGCCGATGGTCATGTCGGCCGCCTGGTGGAGGCATTCGTCGATGGCGCGGCGTGTGTCTTGGTCGGCGAACGCCCAGAGGATGCTCACGCTTTTGGGCACGGTCTGGGTCAGGTCGTATCCGGCGATGGGCGGCTGCCCGTCGTTGTCGGCCCGTATGCCGGCCTGGTCGAGGCTGCGGCCGGTTTCGGGGTTTCGGCGTTCGTTGATGAGCATGC
Organism: Collinsella sp.; assembly: GCA_022728415.1. The sequence goes on from JAIJJM010000001.1 coordinate 31,317, forward strand.
GCACGGTCTCGGCGCCGGCCTGCCGTCCGGTCTCGCCGCCGAGCAGCCGGCTGGCCGATCCGATCCACCGGCCGGGCGGGTTGCCTTCGGCGTTGTAGTAGGCGGCTGGGTCGGGGCCTGTGAGCGGTCCGGGCGTGGCCTCGTCGGGTATGGCGCCGTCGGCCTGGAGCGCCTCGCGCGTGCGGTCGAGGTAGTAGTCGGCGCTGCTGAGTTTGGTCATGCTGATGGCCATGCGTGCTCCTCTCCTTTTCCTGCGGCGCCGCGGGCCGGTCCGTGGCGGCGCAGGAGTCGTTCCGCGTCCCCGTCCTCGCCGGTCCGGTCGCATGCGTCGATGATGCGGCCGATCTGGTCGTCGGGTCCCGCCTGCGTGAGGGACCGGGGGTCGTGGGTGGCGGCGAGCGTGAGCATGCGCATGAGCAGGATGTGGGTGCGGGCGCGCGTCTCGATGCCATGTCGCCGTATGGTTTCGGTGTCCAGTTCGATGGCGTGCGCCCTCGTCAGCAGGTCGTCGGCGTTCATTCTGAGCCTTTCGATGGTTCCGGCGTTGGCGGCGGAGCGCAGCATGCGCCGATCGCGCGCCGTCTTGTAGTCATGTGCCTTGCGGCATGCGTCGCCGCAGTATTCGCCTCGCGTGCCGGTATCGAGCCGTGCGCCGCATTCGTGGCATGATCGCCGTGGGCGGGCACTTGTCCCGGTGCGGGCGAGCCGGTTCCACCTGTTGCGGCACCGGTCGGAGCAGAAGTCGGGCACGGGTCCCTGGGCGGGCTTGTACACGGGTTCGCCGCACATGCGGCAGTGGCCGGCCGGCACCCGTCCCGGTTCCGCCTTGCGCGCCTGGCGCCGGCATCGGGCCGAGCAGTACCCGTCCGCCCATACCAGGGTCTCGGGGTGCGGGCACCGGGCCCATCTGCATCGGCCGGGTCTGGGCCATTCGCTTGTGGCCCCTGTGGTCCCTGGGCGGTCGCTCATGGCCTGGCCCCTTCGTCGAGGGACCACCATCCGTGGTCCGCGCCGTTGCGTCCTCGATGGTCCTCGGCCCATATGCCCTCGATGATCCGGTCCATGTCGACGGCCCGCGGGCCCGCGCCGTCGTCGTGGTCCAGGTCGGCGCGCCATTCGTCGTCCACCCCGGGCCCGGGTTCGGGCCACATGCCCTCGAGCGTGTGGTCTTCGCCCGTGTCGGTCATGGCCGGGTCCATGGTCCATGGGCGTGGGCCCCTCCAGCCGGTCAGGCCCGCGATCCGGTCCATGCCCTTGCGGCCGATGGACCGGGCCAGGTCCACGGCCCACCGGTCCTCGTATGCCATGAGCGTTTCCGGTTCGAGCCGCATGAGCGCCGCCATGCATCTGACCGACCAGTAGCACAGTTCGACCGTCCCGTGGTCGGCTGGGCCGACGGCCTCGTTGCGCCATGCCACCCGCCGGCGCAGTTCGGCGGCCGCCTCGGCGACGTCGTTCCTGGATGCCATCAGGAGCGACTCCTGCGACATGCGGCGTCCGCGTTCCCGTTCCTTCCTCAACTCCTCCCGGCGCCGGTTCCGGCATGCCCGGTGGATCGACAGCGGCTTCCCGCGGCGCGGGTCCCGCTCCTCCACCGCGAGCCCGCACACCGGGCATGCGGGCGGCTCCTGGATCATGTTCCCATCGTTCATGGCGCCCCCACCCGGCCCGCGTCTCCCGTCCCGTCGATAACGCCGAACCCCGATATCGGACGCCCGGACGGCAAACACCATCAAAAACGTTGCAGTTCCGCCGATAGGCGGCCGCCGCGAGGCGGTGGGTGCAAGAAGTCCATCTCCTTCGGAGATTGCATCGGGATGTGCTTTTTCTTGGGTTTTCTGATGGCGTCGTACCTTGTGGCTGGCTGTGTGGGTTCTTGGTTCTGTCTTCGTTGTTTCTGGTTTCTGTGTCGTGCTTTTTCGTCTGTCTGGGTGCTGGTTTTCATGTCGGGTTTTATTTCGCGTATGTGTCTGTTGTGCCGTTGTTTGTTCGGGGCCGGCTGACGCAGGGAGGCCGGGCATGGCGGCCCCGGCGGGTGCCGGCCCCTGCCGAACGGGGAGACGTCCACGGTCGGGAGCCTGCTCGTCGACTGTCGGGGATGCGGCACCGGTTCCGGGCGCGCCGCGCGATGCGCGTGGCTCCGCTCCATGTGCGTTTGGGGAGACCGCCCCGATGGTGATGGGCTCTCGGGCCATGGACCGCATGAACCGGGTCCGCCCGCCGACCGGCCCATATGGTCCTTGGACCGTGGCCCGGTGGACGGGGACGCCATCGTCCGGTCCGGTCCATGGACCAGGGGTGGTCCGCGTGGCCGTCCCCGCATGGGCTTTCGCGTGGACCACGTATTTGGTTGGTCCGCCGAATGGACCGTGGTCCGTCAGGGTGGTCCGCGGGACCATCCCTTGCACGGTCCACGGTCTGTCAGGGTGGTCCGCGATGCCGGCCCTCACATGGGCTTTCGCGTGGGCCGCATGATTGGTCCGGCATGTGGACCATTGGTCCATTCGCATGATGTGGTCCGGAAGCGCGCAGGGCATGCTGATGGCCCACACGCATCGACGTGGCCCATTCGGCCTCCTGGTCCTTGGTCCCGGACGCCGGCCATGGCCCACACGGCGTGGGCCTGATCGTGGACCGGGCCGTCTTGGATGGCCCATGGCCCCTGGTCGATGCCGCCCTCCGTGTCCGATCGGCCCGTCCGGCCGATAGTAAAGGGGGCGGGGCCGTCATCGGACTCCGTCCCCTTTATCGTGTGCGACTATGCCAGGTCCTTTTTTATTCTTCTTGCCGCTTTCTTGTGGACGGTGTTGTCGTCACGAACGGAAACGAGGTTGTCCAATGTGATGTTTCCCGCCATTCGCCCTGCTCCGATCGGTTCAAAAAATAGCTATTATCGTGATGATAATTGCATTCACGTTTTGCTGGTCGGTCAGGGGAGGACAGGGCCCATCCGGCCCCGCCATCCCATGCCGGTCACTTGGTCGGCGCCCAGGGGTCGATTCCGGTCTGGGGCTTCGGTGTCTGGTATCCGTCGGAGGGGAAGTGTCCGGTGTTGCGTACGTAGTTGACGAGGTCGGAGTGCGCGATGTCCGCCCAGGGGTCGTTTGCGGTGTTGTCGAGGGTCTTGGTGTTCATTTTCTTTTTCCTTTCCGGTCGGTGACGACCGCTCTTTGCCGCGGTGCGCGTCGGGGCGTCAATGGGACGCGCGGGGCCCCGCAGGGGTCGCGTGGACCGTTGACGTCCCGGCGTGCGCCGTGGCATGGTGCGCCAAGGAACCGATCGGAAAGGAAAAAGAAAATGAACGCCGGGACCCGGGCCACGTCGTCGTCCCGGCTTGGTTGGATGGATGCCGTCTCCATCCCGGTTCGTGGATGGCGGGCACGTCGACGCCTGCGTCGAACTGTCCGGATCGAGATGGCTGTATGTTTCCACGTCCACGGCTTTGGCCGGCATCCGTCGCCTCGTTGCCGGGGTTCTGGCGGACATGGATTCGGTGTTCGGCCATCTTTGATGGACGTCACCCGTTCCTGTCTGAAACGCGAAGGCGGGGCCTCCGGCTTATGGATGGCCCCGCCCGTTTTGCTTCCCTGTGATTTTCCGATCACTCGTCGTCGGGTATGGTGTCATGGTCGTAGATGCCGACCATGCGGATGGTGCGTTTCGCCTCGCGCTTGAAGTAGACCACGAGCACGTCGTCATCGAAGGTGTGGAACTCGAAGTGGTTTCCGTCCCCGAACGGGCTGCGCTCGAGCGGGTGGTCGTGCCATCCGCTCTCCTCCACGCGCCCCTTGGCCGCCAGTTCGCAGATCGCCTCCCTTATGGATCGGATGATGGACGCGAACTGTTCGTGGGTGTATTTCTCCTTGAGGGGCAGCGCGGTCCGCCAGAAGTGTGGCGAGGCCTTGACGCTCCAGTTCACTGCCCCACCTCCTGTGCGGTGAGGCCGAGCTCCCCGAGCACGTCGTCGGGGATGGTTCGCGCGTCGGTGGCGTCGTCAGCGACCAGCCCGTACTCCTGGGCCTCGGCGAGCAGCATGTCGCGGCGTACGTCCTCGCCGAGTTCGCGTGCGGACGGGGAGGAGAAGACGCCGTCGAACGGCGTGCGGTTCTCGTTGGCGACCTGGGTGACCATCATCTTCATGGCGGCGGGCGTGGTGATGCCGTTGCGCGCGAAGGCGGCGTCGGCACGCGCTTTGACGTCGTCGGGGACGTTGATCTGGATCAATGCCATGGCAAGCCTCCTTCTCCTTATGTGTTTTCCATATAATATCATAATCTGCTTGGTGTTGATTCGGGAATGATACCGATACCGTTCGTCCATGTCTCGGCCCATGCCGTTTATTTGAATCGTTCCTGGATGGGCCGCAGCGCCCCGGTGGCGGCGAGCAGGAGCGCGGCCTGCGCCTGCCGTCCCGTGCGGATGCCGTCGAGCCGGTATCGGCTTGTCGCCTTCCATATCTCGTTTTCGCGTTTCACGTCGATCAGGAGCATGTCCCGTCGGATCACGGTGCCGTCGATGCTGCGGACGCTCCATGTGCACAGCCAGGCGTGGATGGCGCCGGCCTCGATGGGGCAGCCGGCCCGCTGGCATGCGTCCAGGGTCGTCCTGCTGGGGATGATCTGGCGCAGCTGCGCGCCGATGGGCGGGCGGATCCGCTCGTCCATCGAATCGAACGCCTTCGCCGCTCCTTCCTCGTCGCCGGTGTCGATCCATTCGTCCATGGCATGTCGCCGCATGTTGGCCTCTTCTCCGGGTGAGGGCCGGCCCGGCGTATGTGTGGGCCGGCCTTGGTCGTGTGTGGTCGTCGTCAGATCGCCGGCTGCTGGGGTGCCGCGGGCGCGAACCCGTTGTCGCGCGGCGCCTTGTTGTAGGCGACGGTGCCGGCGCGCAGGCTGACGGCGAGGTCGGTGGCGCGCAGTTCGAGGATGCTTCGTTTCGCTCCCTGCTGGTTCGTGTATTCCCTTTGCACGTAGCTGCCGGTGACGATGACGGGCACGCCTTTCTGCTTGCCGTCGGGTCCGGTCGGCAGCATGCTGTGCTGCAGGTGTTCGGCCAGGTATCCGCTGGCGGTACAGTGGATCCATGTGGTGGCGCCGTCCTCCCATTGGCCGGTCTGCGGGTTCTGGGTGCGGCTGGTCTGGGCGACGTCGAACGTGGCCCATATGCCGCCGTCCTGTCGGGTGTGGAATTCGATGCTGCCGGTGTTTCCGCTGATGGTCAGCGTGACCTGGTTGATGGTCGCCATGATGGTGTTCCTTTCCTTGCGGGTTATGGCTGTTCTGTTTTCGGGAGGCGGCCCGTGCCGTCTTCCGTGTGGGTCACCTGTTGCCGGCGCGATAGCGTCGGTCTGCCTGGCTCATTGGTTGGTGGACAGGTTGATGGTGATGACGGGGTTGGTGATGTCGGGCATGGAGTCGGCTGGCGGCCAGTCGTCGATGCCGGCGGCCTGCATGATGGCGGCGAGGCAGCCGCTGTGGGCGGCGGCGATCTCCCATTGCCAGCATTGCCTGTTGGACAGGGCGATGAGGTGGTCCCACATGGGGTAGCCGTTCTCGTCGAGCGCGGGCCGGCCGGCGTTGAGCAGGCCGATGAGTTTTCTGACCTGGGCGCGCAGGCGTTCGGCTTCACGTGCGGTGACGGTGTCGACTTGTTGCCAGATGCGGCGGGTGGTCTCGTCGTCGATGCCGTTCGCGGCCTGTTCCCATGCCTGGTTCCTGAGGTCGGCGGCCTCCTGGGTTTCGGCGGGGTCGAGGGTGAGGCTTTTCCTCCAGGTGATGCCCATCTGCCATGCGCCGGAGTCGGTGGCCTGTGTCTGGCTGGTGATGGTGGCCGTTATCCTGTACTGGCTCATGATGGTGTCCTTTCCTGTGTCGTGGATCGTCTGTCCGGCTATCCCCTGATTTTTTCTTTTTGGCCTTTCGGTCAAGCGCAGCGTTACCGGCCAAAGCGGGTTCCGTCATTAGCGATCGCGCCGGGCGCAGCCCGTTGCGTGGCGCGTTGACGGGTTCCGCGACGCCGGTATGATCGTTTCGGCTTCAGCCGAAAAGGCCAAAAAGGAAAACCTGGGGCCGCGCCCCTTTTGGGGGCGTTCCTTTTTCTGATAGGGCTTGCCCGTCCATCGTGTTTCCCGCATGCGTGCGGGAAACCGATGCCGGTCGGGGCCGGCGGCTCGGGCCGGCGCGGGGAGGTCCGGGAGGGGCGCGTGGCCCTTCCCGGCCGCCGGAGGCCGTCCCCGGCCGCCTGGTTGGCGCGGGCGGGGACTCCTTGGCCGTGGGTCAGGCGATGGGGTGGACGGGTATCATGAACGTTTTGCCGTCGGGGAGCCTGCAGGGCGCTTCGGGGTCGGCGAACATGGCGGCGTAGCGTCCGATCTGCTCGTCGTCGAGTCCGAGGGGGCCGTCCTGCGGGTGGGGTCCCGTGATGACGAACGTGCCGCGGATGATGATGGGCTTGCCGGCGTCCGCGAGGCGGCTGTCCTGGCTGAGGCGGATGGTGCGGTTCGGCTTGAGGTTCTTGATCGCTCCCTCTTCGTCGCACCAGAGCGTGGTCCGCCGGTCGAGGGGCAATGGTTCGGCGTATCCGCCGATCGTCTTCCCGATGGCCGTGATGGTGGGGTCGATGTCGCGCAGTTCCGGACGGCGCAACGGTTCGATGACGAGCGTCTTGATGGTGTCCATGATGGTGGTCCTTTCCTTGCAGGGGTTTGCCTGTCCTCCCGCATGGGCGGGAGGACGCTGCTGTTATTCGTCGATGTGGCCGGCGGGGATGGTCCTGTGCAGCGCCGCCCTGCGGCGGCGTTGCGGGGTGTCGATGCTCGGCGGGGTGCGCCGTCTGGTCTTGCGGCCGTATATCTTCCAGTCGATGCCGGCGGCCGTGGCCATGATCGCTATGACGACGACGTTGCCGATGGCTTCGGCGAATTCCGGGCTTGCGAGGTATTGGCTGATGAGGTCCATTGGGACTCCTTGTGGTTTGTCCTGGGTTTGTTTCCGGCCTTCCTTGGCCGGCATGTCACGCCGTTTGCCCGCCGATGTAGGCGTCGGCCTCGGCCATGGATGCGCAGTAGCGTCCGTAGCCGGCGTCGACCCAATGGTCTTGGGCCTTGTGGAGCTGGTGCACGTCGTACGGGCGTGCGCCGTCGACCGTCTCCTCGACGTCGTACCGGTATCCGCCGCGTTCGATGCTTTTGATGATGTTGCGTGCCATGGTGTCTGCTCCCGTCTGGTGGTCCCTTGTTTTTTCTTTTCGACCGGTTGGTCAAGCGCAGCGTTACCGGCCAAAGCGGGTTCCGTCATTGAGCGATCACGCCGGGCGCAGCCCGTTGCGTGGCGCGTTGACGGGTTCCGCGACGCCGGTATGATCCAGAGGCGAAGCCGACCGGCCGAAAAGAAAAAGGAATGGGCCGGCCCGCCCCTTGGGGCGGGTTCCGTGCGGGGGAATCGTGCCGTGTCCGCGGCGTGGACGCGGACGGGATGCGATGATGGCCCCTTTTTGGGGCCTTGCATCCCGGGAGCGGACGTGCCGGCGGCGCGGCTCCTTCGTCTGATAGGGCTTCGCCCGTTTCGCCGTCGTCCCGCCTGGCGGGGCGCGGCGTCTGGGTGGGGTCCGGCGGCGTGGGCCGGCCGGGGTTTGCAAAGGGGCGGTGTGAGCCCCTTTGCCCGCCGGGGGCCGTCCCCGTCCGCCCGCCTGTTGCGGGCGGGGACTCTTTCGGATGGTCCGCCCGTGGCCGGTCCGGCTTGTCTTTTCTCTGTTATGCGAGGGGGGTGGCGGCTGGCGTCGCGGTTCATGAGGTCGCGCAGGTCGTCCGGGCGCGTCAAGGCAGAGACGGCAGGTGTTTTCCGGTGTTTCGATGCCGTGCATGATGGCGTGTCCTCTCCGTCGTGGCGTCCGATGGCGTGTGCCGTCGGACGCCACGGCTGTTTTCTGTCGGTCAGCGCAGGTATGCGGGGTATCGGCCGGATGCGGCCATGGTGGCGACCATGATGGCGAGGCTGGTTTCCGGGTCGTCGTCCAGTGCGGCGATGGCGGCGAGGGTGGCGGCCTTCCCGTCGCCGTCCCACCATGCGAGGTAGGCGGCGAGGGCGTAGGGTTGGGCGACGGGCCCGCCGTGCTTCCTGGCGCGGTCGGCCATCGCGCACGCCTCCTGCACCGCGCGTGCGAGGCGGGGCTCGTCGGGGCGGATGTGGGGGTCGTCGAACGCGGCGTTGAGCGTTTCGGTCAGCAGCGTCTTGTTGTTGGACGCGTGGGGCCGGGCGGCCATGTCGATGATGGTCGCCGTGTCGAGTTTGGGTTCGACGGCGGCGATGAGTGCGGCGTCCCTGATGGACAGGCGGGCCGTCATGAGCGTGGCGAGGTCGTCGAGCCGTTCCGGGTCCGTATCCTTGCCGTCGAGGGCTCGCATCCATGTCTCGAGCGCGGGGCCGGCGATGGTGCGGACGGCTTCGCCCGTCCCCTGTTCGGTTGCGGCCCGCTTGAGTTCCTCGATGATGTTCCGGGTTGTGGTGGTCATGGTGTCCTCTCCTTTTTGCGTCTTTTGTTTTTTGACCTTCTTCGGTCAGCGGATGCGTACCCCGCGTAAGGCGGTTCCGTCATGAGGCGACGCCCCGCCGTCCTGCGGCGTGTGCGGCGGCGTTGACGGGTTCGCCGACGCGGGTATGCTTCGATGGGCCGAAGAAGGTCAAACCACGTGTTTTTGCCGTGCCCGCCCTTGGCGGGCTCCATGCGGCGGCATGGCCGGCGGGCGCGCGGCGCGGTCGGCCATCTCCTCGATGGCGGTTTCGTATCCGGCTTCGAGTCCCTGCCGGTATGCCTCCTCCCACAGGTCGTATCCGATGAGGCCGTTCGTGTCCCAGTTGGTGTTGCTGACGTCGATGGCCCCGGTGCCGCCCGGGATGGTCTCGTGGTCGGCGGTGAGCCATTCGAGCTTGCCGTTGTGGGCGATGAGCGCGAACCTGCCTTGGCTTCCGTCCGTGAGGTCGGCTTGCCCGGTCTGCCATGCGAGTATCGCGTTGCGGCTGTCGGACGCGTGTCGGCCGCGCGTGTACGAGTGGGCGATGCCGTTGTGGGCGATGAAGCCGGTGCGGTCGCCTTTGCGGAAGCGGAACGGGTGCGTGTTCCCGGTGCACACCTTGCCGTGGGTGGCGAGGCGGAAGTGCAGGAGGAACGGGGAGGTTTCGAGGCTCTGCCAGTGGTCCATGATGAACGCGAGCGTCTTCATGTTGTCTTCGTTGCGGTAGCGGTGGAGGCGTTGGCCGTCGTGCCATGCGATGCCCGCCCCGTCGGGGTTGGCGTCGCTCATCCGGGCGAGCTGGGTGAGGCTTGGCATGGTGTCCGCCTGGCTGGTGACGATGACGCACATCAGATTCGTCTCCTTCCCGCCGTCGTGGCGTTCGTGTCGTTGATGGCCTGTGTGGCGGCGACGCGGCTCATGGCTTGGATGTCGCGGGTCTTGAGCTTGGGGACGGGGAACTTCTGGAAGAACCGCCACATGGCGTGCATGTAATGGACGGCGGCGTCGAGTCTTCCGGCGGTGTCGTGGTGCCACGGGCCGAACGTGCGGAATTCGATGGTGTGGCGGTGCGTGTCGTTGATGGCGGTGTCCTTGCCGCAGTAGTCGCCGTGGATGAGCTCGCACCAGCGGGTGTCGGTCATGTGGCGCATGTTCAGCGCCTCGCATTGGGTTCCATCGAGCGCTTCCAGCGCCCAGTACCAGCGGGCCGGGGTCTGCCGGCCGGTGCGGCTGATGTGCATGTGCCCGCCCGACAGCGTGTTGTCGGTGTCGGTGGCGATGCGTTCGACGAGTCGGCGGATTTCCGTGAGCTGGCTCATGGTCATGGGTTCGCTCTGGTATTCGAGGGAGCCGTCGTGGTGGAGGCTGCCGTCCGGGCACCAGCCGGCGATGAGCCTGTGGTTCCTGAGCATGTCGGTGTCGTGGTTGCCGTCCACTTCGATTTCCAGTCCGAAGGTGAACGGCTCGCGGACGGGCCGTCCCTCGTACGGGTCCCGGTAGCAGGGGTCCTGCGTGTTCGCGCAGGCGTGCCGTTCGTAGCAGTAGGGGCAGTAGCGTTCGTCGCACTGCTCGCAGTATTCCTGGCAGTCCGAGCACAGGCGGTCGTCGCACATGCGGCACCGGTACCCGCAGTCCTCGCACAGGCTGTGCTCGCAGTGCTCGCAGTAGTATGCGCAGTCCCCGCACATCCGCGAACCGCATTCGTTGCATGTGCGCGCGCAGTCGTCGCATACAGTGTTGCCGCACCCGCATTCGACGGTTTCCGTCCCCGCGCAGTCCTCGCACAGCCATCCGTCGCAGTCGCGGCACCGTACGGCGCACTCCCCCGACTGGCGTTCGCAGTGCCTGCACCGACGGTCGTCCCCTTGGCTGGCATGGTTGTTTCCGGTCATATGTCACGCTCCTATGTCGTCTTGTCTTCCGGACGGTGCGCGGCGGGACCGGATGGCCGCGGCGCGGCGCAAGCCGCGTGGCCGGTCGGCCCGGTGCCGGGACCGCCTTCGGCGGCGGCACCGGTCGGCAGACACGCGGACGCTTGCGACGCGCCGGACGTCCGGTCATGCTGTGTGCCGGCCGGCCGGGCCGGGGCCCGCCTTCGATGGCGGGACCCCTTTTCGACGTGCTCCCGCCGGACGGCGGGGCGCGGCGGCGGATCCGCGAGCCCTTCGGGGCGAGCTCCGTTTTCGGCGGCGACCCGGATCCGGCTGGACAGGGATTCCTAAAACAGGTATCATTGTTTCCTGTAGTAGGAAATCAAGGTCTGGAGGGATCATGGACGGTTCGTTGTCGCGGATGCGCGGGAAGGCGGACTTCCGCCTGATGCGGGAGCTGCTGGGATTGCCGCAGGAGTGGGTCGCCAAGCGCGTGGGCGTGGACGCGCGCACCGTCCGCAACTGGGAGAGCCCGAGGTATTTCTATCCGCCGAAGCGCGAGGCGTGGGACCTGGTGGAGGGCCTGTGGCGGCGGGCCGACGGGAAGGCGGCCGGCCTGGTGGAGATCGCCTCGTCGGCGGCCCGGGTGGCGCGGGAGCGCGGCGTCGAGCCGGCGCCGCTCATGCTGGCGTACTGGCGGGACGCGGCCCAGTGGGCGAAGGCCCATCCGGAGGACGGGGATGCGGGCATGTGGAGGGTCGAGAACGCGGCGGCGCGCCTGGCCGCGGACCGGCTGCACGCCATGGGCCTGCCGGTCGCGATCGCGTACGCGGAGCCCGAGGCGTGACGGATGCCCCTATCTCATGTCACGATAGGGGGTATTTGACTTCCATGGTTCGATTGTATAGTTTGGAATCAAGGCCTTGGCCCATGCTCCTCTTCCCGTCCGGAGGTCGGGGTTGAAGCCGAAGTCTTATCGGAGGATTGGCTGTCCGCGGATTCCCCATGAACCGGCCGTGCGGAACATGCGTTGCGAGAATTGGGAGTCTAGCCCCTGCGAACGGGTGATACGGATCGACGCGACGGCATCGATTCGAGTTCGTGTCCGACCCTTTTGGGTAGTCATGCAGAAGACCGAAACAACAGTCCTCCACAACCCGGGAACGTTACCGGTCTTGACGTTCCCGGGTTTTTATCGTCTTTCGGAGAGGGGCTTCATGACCGCCGCGTCGCATAGGGGGTCGGAACTCGACCGCTCCCGGAAAAAGAAACTCATTCCCATGTATCGCGCGGCGGCCAAGAAGTACAGGCCGCTGATCGGCCGGCATTCCCTTATCACCTGCGAGGATGGCCTCGTCATCGACATCCTATGGGAGAAGCGCAACTTCGAGCATCTGTGCGGCGTATGGTGCGACAGGCCGCCGCAGGTGGTCCATGCCGGAAAGACCATAGAGGCCAATTATTTCTTCGACCAGCTGATCAAGGGACGCCTTCCCTCCTCGGCCATACATTACTCCGATTATCCACGGACAAGAGGCAAGGCCGAGGTGCTTTCGAACGCGTTGGACCTTGAAGGCAACGTGGATGTGGTGGTCGACTCCGACAAGGCCGAAGTGGTGTATTACCTCGGCGGCGAGGCGTGGTGCCTGGGATTGGATTCCGATTGGAACGGGAACCGGATGCGGTCGGGCCTTTGCAACGGCAACGTGTTCTACCCCAAGAGCATTCGCCGTCAGTCCGTATATAAACGAATGAGGACGGACAGCATCCCCCATCGCGTTTCAGCGGTGGAACTGGTCAGCCCCTGAGTCCTTGCCGACGTACGCCCGAAGCCTTGGCAGCGATCGCATACGCGGAGCCCGAGGCGTAGGACACGAACGGCCCATCCGACATCCGCCGTCGCGGCCGTCCGCGTCCGACAACAGATCCTCATTGACTCTTACGTACAAACGCCGTACGGTTATGGCATGACGGAAACCACCAACAAGGCCAGCCGCTTCGAGATGCGGCTCACGCCATCACAGAAGGAACGCCTCGACCAGGCGGCCGCGATCCGGGGGCTCAGCACCTCTCAATGGGCGTTGACCAACCTGCTCGTCGCCGCCGACCGGGACATTCGGGAGTCTCATGTCCTCCATTTGGACGACGAGGCGTGGGATTCGTTCGTCCGGGCACTGGACGAGCCCATGCCGGAGGAGATGGTCCGGCTGCTCGAGAGCGAGCCGATCTGGAAATGACCGATTTCACCCCGCCGCGGCGTCTGACCGCCAAGGACGACGCCGACGGTTTCGACTGCGGCCTGCCGGTTGTCAATGACTGGCTGCGGAACCAGTTGAGAAATGCCGGCAAGCAGCATACGGCGGTCGCCTATGCCACGTTCTGCGACGGCGCGCCGGCCGGGTTCTACACGTTGAGCGCGTACAGTATCAGCCATGCCGAGGCCAATGGCTGGCTCAGGAGGAACAGCCCGGATCCGATCCCGGCGATCCTTCTGGGCATGCTCGGCGTGGACATGCGCTACCAGACCATGCACGTGGGAGCCCAGCTGCTCAGGGACGCCGCCATGCGGGCGATGGGCGCGGCGGAGATAGTCGGCGCGAAGGCGTTGCTCGTGGAACCGGCCTCGGACAGGGCCACGCGCTTCTACGAGCATTACGGGTTCCGCCACATCGAACGATCGGGCAGGATGTTCATCCCGCTCCGTCCGGCGTGAACGGGGTCGCTCCCCATGGGATGAAGGAGGCGGGGAAGGCCGTTGGAACGGTCCTCCCCGCCTCCTTGTTTTCTCTCGAACCGTTTTCGTCGGCCCGCCGTTCATTTCCTTGGCGGGCGTGGCCTGCCGTCCGAGTCGAATTGGGCGAGCTGTCCGATGGCGTTGCCGGTATTGGCCAGGGCTCCGGTGAGCAGTCGGATCCGTTCGCCGGTGTCGGCGGTCCGGAGGGCGAGTCTGAGCTGGTCGATGGCCGCGTTCACGTGGTTGCGGTAGACGAGGTCGTCGGCCGTGGCCGAATGTTCCGTTTTCGCGGGCTTGGGGTCGTTCATGCGTGGTTTTCCTTCCGGTGTTTGGTCCATGAGGTCGAGTGCCTGGATGCCGAGGCCGGCGGCGAGGCCGAGGATGATGCGGCTGCGTTTGCTGCCGGTGGCCCACCGGCGGGTCTCGATGCCTCCGATGGTCTGCGTGGTCTGTCCGGCCCGGATGGCGAGTTCGGCCTGGCTGAGCCCTTGTCGCGTCCGGTGCCAGGCGAGGCGGGTGCCGGTCCATCCGGCGGGCGGATCGTCCGTGGCATGGTCCGGTTCGGGCCGGCCGGAGAGCTTTTCCATGCTGGTGTCGAGCGCGATGGCGACGCGGGCGAGGATCCCGGCGGCCATGTTCGCGGTGTCGCGTTCCCCGGAGTCGTATTGGCGCAGGCTCCGGTATGGCACGTTCGCGTGTTCGGCGAGCTGTGGGCAGCTCCATCCCCGTTCCGTGCGCATCCTCCGGATCACGGTGGTCCCGTCCTCCCCCGTTTGGGGCGTCTCTCCGGTGAGGCGGGCGGGGTTGATGCCGAGGGTCTTCGCCCATTGCCGGATCTGGTCGGGTTCGAGCGTGGTCAGCGGGGTTTCGCCTTTCTCGATCCGTTCGATGGTCGTCATATCGATGCCGGTGAGCCGTGCGAGGGTCTGTTCGAGGATGCTTTCCCGTTCCCTGATCGCGCGTAGTTCCGCCGCTCCGATGGGTATGGTCCTGCCGGTGCCGCTCATCTGTTGCCTCCTGTCAGGTAGATGTCGAACAGGGGTCCGGGTTCGACGAGGCCGGTGCGGGTGTCGATGGCCTGGATGGCCTCGAGGGTGCCGATCATGTTCCGTACTGCGGGTCTGCTGCGCGTGGAGAACGCGCCGTGCCCGTCGATGAGTTCGAGTCCCTGTTCGGTGACGCTGCGGCGGGTGGATCCGTGCAGGGCGGCGGCGAGCACGCCCGGTCTGACGCCGTGGCCGAGCTCGCGTTGGATGTTCGCGATGTACCGGCAGGCGATGCGGATCGATTCGCGGCCCATGGGCTCGCCCTGTCCCTCCCCCGTTTCCGGTGCCGTCCGCCGCCGGCGGTACGGGTTCGACGCCGGTTTTTTCACGATCTCCCTACCGTCAGCCTGGCAGTTGGAGCAGTTGGAGCAGTCGTCGCGTCTGGTGCCGGGCGGGTCGAACATGGCGAGGATGGTCCGGCGCAGGCATCGGCGGGTCTCGCAGTATGCGCTCATGGCGTCGAGTCGGGAGTCCATGAGCTGCGCGGCCCTGATGCGTGAGGGGTCGCCGGATTCCTCGGCGCGGCTTTTCGCCTCCCATGCGGCGTGGCGCAGCCATCGCCAGTCGCCGGGGTTCCAGTAGAGGACCGCGTCGGCAGGCTTGCCGTCCCGGCCGGCTCGGCCGGCCTCCTGCCAGTAGGCTTCGAGGCTTTTGCACGGCCCGTCGTTGAGGACCCATCTGACGTCGGGCTTGTCGACGCCCATGCCGAACGCGCTGGTGGCGCAGATGACGCGCGGATGGCCGGCGAGGAACCCGTCCTGCACCCGTTTCTTGTCCGCGTCCCTCATTTCGGCGTGGAACGCCATGGCGTCGATGCCTTCGGAGCGCAGGGTCTCGGCGAGCCGTTCGCAGCCTTTCCGGTTCTCCTTGTAGATTATGCCGCTGCCCTTGTGCCGTTTCGACCAGGAGATCATGGCCTCGAGGCGTTCGCCGGGCCTGGCGCGGACCACCGTGAGGCGCAGGTTCGGCCGGTCCGCGTCGGTCGTGACCGTCACGGGGTCGGCCAGGTGCAGGAGTTCGCGGATCTCCCCGGCCTGCGTCCGGCTTGCGGTGGCGGTCAGCGCCATGGTCACGGGGCGCGGGGACAGGGAGTCGATGAATTCGCCGATGCGCATGTAGCTGGGTCGGAAGTCCGATCCCCAGTGCAGCACGCAGTGCGCCTCGTCGACGGCGAGCAGGCTGATGCGGATGCGGTGGCTGAAGTCGGCGAAGTCGGGCGCGTGCAGGCGTTCGGGTGCGACGTAGAGGATGCGCAGTTCGCCGGACAGGGCGCGCCCGTACACCTCGGCGCGTTCCTTCTCGCTCAGCCCGGAGTCGATGAGCGCGGCGGGTATGCCGCGTGATCGCAGGTGCCGCACCTGGTCGCGCATGAGCGCCCTCAATGGTGTGACGACGAGGGTGAACGTGCCGGGCCTGGCGGCGGGGAGCTGGTAGCACACGGACTTGCCGCCGCCGGTGGGCATCACGGCCATGACGTCGCGGCCCGAGATGACCGCCCCGACGGCCTCCTCCTGGCCCGGGCGGAACGAGTCGAACCCGAAATAGCGCTTCAGCGCGGCCAGCATGTAATCCCCGTTCCCGACCATTCCGCTTCCCTTCTTTTCACCCATAAGTTTGATACCCTCAAGTATAGCATATTCATCGCCTTATGCTGGGGTGTCATTTCCGGCTATCGCCATCCCCGCGCGCATTCCCGGGTGTATGGTGCGGAAGCGGGGTGGCATGGTGATCGGTCCGGACGGTTGTGGTTTCGACATGCGTTCGCCTTCGGAGATGGAGGCGGATGACGCGCGGCGTGAGGCGGATGAGGCGGCGCATGCGCCTCGTATGGCGGTCACGTCGCGTATCCGTCGGGTGGTGCAGCCGGAAGGCGGGTATCTGCCGTTGTCCCTGTTCGACGAGGTTCGTCTGGCCGATCCGGTGCCGTTGTATGCGTTCGAGGACGTCCCGGCGGACGTGACGGGCCTCGCGGTGGATTACCTGTCCCGTGTGGCGCGGGGCGTGCCGGCGCGGGATGCGTTCCGCGTGCCGTTGGCGGGGGCGCGTCTGGTGGGCCGTTCTGCGGATGCGGAACGGCTGCTCGCCATGGTGGACGGGTTCTCCGACCGTTCGGTGCGGGCCGCGTGCCTGCTGTGCGGGTTCGACGCGGCGTCGCGTCGGGGGCCGGCGAGGTGGAGGGCGGGCAGGGTCCGCGATCCGGGGCCGGCCACGGTGCATAACGTGCGGCGCATGGTGGCGCGCACGTTGAGGTTCATGGACCGGGTGGGGCCGGTCGTGTGGGAGGGGTTCACGTTCGACGGCGGCTACACGGACCGGGTCACGTCCGGAGACGGGGACCTGCTCACCGCCGACGGCCTGTGGGATCTGAAGGTGAGCCGTTGGCCGCCGAACCCGACGTACACGCTGCAGCTGCTCGCCTATTGGCGGCTCGGCCTGCATTCCACGCATCCCGAGTATCTCAGGGTGCGGCGTCTGGGCCTGTACAACGCGCGGTCGGACACGATGTGGAGCGTTCCCGTGGCCCGGATCGGCGCCGATGCCGTGCGTGCGGTGGAGCGGGATGTGATCGGCTATGCGGACGGTCTCTGACTCTCGCGCCGGCCGGTTCTATTCGCGGGGGTTCGTGGCCGGGAGTTCCGGCATGGGGCGGGCGAGTCTGGCGGCCGCGTCGGCGAGCAGCCGGCGGGCCTGGTCCACGGTGTGGGCGGCCTCGTGTTCGCGTCGGTCGGCGTCCGCGATCCTTGCCTTGGCCTCCGCGTCGATTCCCGCGGCCTTCTCCTCGGCTGTTTTGAGGATCCGGTCGGCTTCGGTGTTGGCGTCGGACAGGAGTTTCTGCGCCTGTTCGCGGCTTTCGCCGATTCTCCTGTCGGCTTCCTGGTCGATCCCCTGTTTGCGCCGCGTGGCCTGTTCGATCTGTTCGTCCGCTTTTTTCTTCGCTTCGGCGGTCAGGGTCTCGGCTTTGGCCCGCGCCTTGCCGAGGATGGTCCTGGCTTCCGTTTCGGCCTTGTCGAGGATGGCCTTGCGTTCGGCCTTGGCGCCGTTGACCATGTTCTGCATGTCGACGCCGATGTGCTCGTAGGGGTTCGACGCCTGGTATTCGAGCTTCTTGTTTTGCTCCCGGAGCATTGTCAGACGCTGGTTGAGCTCCCCGTTCTCGGTCTGCCGCGCGTGGTTCTCGCGTTTGAGCCGGATGATCTCGGCCTGGTCGAGCGTGCGGCGTCGTTCGAGTTCGGCGACGCGTCGTTCCACGGCGTCGGCCCGGTATCCGCCGATCGTGGCGCGGGGCAGGTCGAGCGGTTTCGTCTCGGCGCGCCCGTAGTCGCGGATGGGTTGGATGAACTGGGTCTCCTCGCCGTCGGATCGTCTCGCCTCCGTGCCTTCGGTGTCTGTCATGATGGTTCCTTTCCTGTCGGCCGGTGCGTTTCGCATGGGTCACCCGCGCCGGCCGCGATAATCGGATCCACGTCATAGGTATACGTGAATATGCGTTTTTTTGATGATTCACGTATACTTATGTTCATGCGTAGGGAGTTGGCGATGAACCGCCTGAGGGAAATGGACACGGGTTTCGGCGTGCACGTGTATCGCAAGCCGGATCTGGCGCTGGTTCTCGGGGAAACGGGACAAAGGCTCGACCGCACCTTGTCGAGCCTGGTATCGGCGAACGTGCTGGTCCGCGCCGCGCGCGGCGTGTACGCGTTCGCCTGGTCGGCGCATCTCGGGGAGGCGACGCTGCATACCGTCGCACGCCGGCTGCGCCCCCGACAGCTGGTGTGGGAGAGCCTGGAGAGCGCGCTGAGCCGTTGGGGCGTGATCAGCCAGATCCCGGTGGATCGCGTCACGTTCATGACCACCGGCCGTGAGGGCTTGGCCGTGACCCCATATGGGACGATCGAGTTCACGCACTGCGCGCTCGACTGGTCGAGGATACTCCCCAACCTCGTGCCGCGTGACGGTGGGATGACGCCGCTCGCGTCGAAACGTTGGGCGTATCGGGACCTGAAGGCCACAGGCCGTAACCTGGATCTCGTGGACATGGATGAATTGGAGAACGACGATGGATGGGAGTGACATGGCGTTCGACTACAAGGCGGTCGCGGCGGGCATCGCGCGTTCGGAAGGCATGGGTGCCCTGCTTCCCGTGGTGGAGAAGGAACTGCTGCATTACCGGATACTTTCCGCCATGCAGGACGGCGGCTTCTTCGGCCCGATCGTGTTCCAAGGAGGCACGAGCCTGCGTCTGTGCCACGGGTCCCCCCGTTACAGCGAGGACCTCGACTTCGCCGGCGGCACGGGTTTCGGCGTCGATGACCTTCGGGGGTTGGGCGAATGCGTCAGGTCCTCCCTCGCCGGCATGTCCCCGGACGTGCAGGTGAAGGTCCGCGAACCGGTCCGGGACGAGGGCCTGGTGAGGAGATGGCGCATATCCATCCGCACGGCGGCGCAACGTCGTGATCTGCCGAGCCAGTCGATCAAGCTGGAGGTCGCATCGGTGCCGGCGCATAAGCCGCAGACGAGGCCGGTCAGGGTCAATTATCCCTCCGCGTCGGCGATCGCCGGGGACATCATCCTGGCGGTGGAAAGCCCCACCGAGATACTCGCGGACAAGCTTCTGTCGTTTGCATGCTCCTCCCATATCCGCCGTCGTGACCTGTGGGACATGTGCTGGCTGTCGTCCAGGGCCGACGTGGATGCGTCCCGGGCGTTCCGGATGGCCACGCTCAAGGCTGGGGAATACGGGGAGGTCGGAGAATGGGAGGCGCGCGCAGGCCGGCTGCGTGAGATCCCGTCGGTGTTGTCTTCGGACGCCTTTCTGGACGAGATGCGAAGGTTCCTGCCGGCCCGCATGCTCGTCTCCACCGTCGAATCCCCCTCCTGGCACGCGTACGCCTCGCAGGCGGTCACCGGACTGTACCGCCCCTCCGGACCCGTATGGGCGTCGCCGTATGGCTCGCCGGGTTTCGGGCGGCCGATGCCTGAGCCCGACCAGTCTTCCGCCGTTCCCATGCGGCGTGACGGGGGTCCCGCTCTTTCCTGAGGCGGCGTCCTCGCCCCATTCTCATCTCATCCGCAGCGCGCGCAGCATGGGGTTATGGTATGGTTCGGTGACTTCCATGAGGCGGGTCGGCCGCCCGTAGGGCCCGTAGGCGGTGATGGCGGGTTCGACCGGGCGGATGATGCCGGCGCGTTCGAGTTCGAGCAGCGGGTATGCGGCCGACGGGTCGGGGTTCGGGTAGAACCTGCCGTCCGGTGGGATGGCCCCGTCGGGTTCCCAGGAGACGTCCAGCTTCCCGCCGGGTCCGGTGACGGTCAGTCCCATGCCGCCGCCCTGGTGGCGGCCGGCGAGCAGGTGCCAGGTCTCGAGCGCGTCCGTATCCCCGCCGTGTCGGGGGTCGGCGTGCCAGGGTCTGCCGCGTGTGGCGAGCAGGTGGCGGCGTTCCCCGTCGAACCTCGCCGCATCCAGTCGCCTCCATGTCCACCGGTCGACCTCGAAGCGGATGCCGTGTCCCCTGATGAGGGGCGGCACGGCCCCGGTGACGGGGTTCACTTGCGGCCTCCGCGGATGATGTGTCTGACGCACATGGCGAGCAGGACGAGGTCGAGGGCGGCGGTGATGATCCACAGCCATCCCATTCGCGGCATGATCGCGCATTCGATGATCAGGAGGATGAGGATGGCGAGGCATGCGAGGGCGAGGAGGATGGCCTTGCGGCGTTCGTCGTCCATCACTCCCCTCCGTCCGTCTCGTCGGCCCAGTATTGGTCCTCGAACCAGTGGTCGAAGCGCATGTCGCCCGATCCGGTGGCGGGGTCCGAGGCGAGTGTGGCCTCGTCGGCCGCCGGGTCGTACAGGCGGTCGACGTCGAGGTCGCCGAGCCAGTCCTCGAGCCATGCCTCGAGTCCGCTGCCCTCCTCGTTGTCGTCGTCGGCGACGAGCCTGACGGCCCTGCTGATGAGGATCTCCTCGATGACGCTGTGTGCCGCATGGTCAGTCTTCGGGTCGGCGAGGCGGGCGCGCAGGCGTATTGCGGCGCCGAGCATGCGGTAGAGGAATTCGCGGTCGTACCGGTCGAGGTACCGGTCGGGCAGGAGGTCCGTGACGGGGTTCCCGTCGTCCTGGCCGAGGTGCGTGCCGCGGGGCATGCGGCCCAGACGTCTGGTCTCGATCCTCGTCATGGTCTCGATCATGGACAGGTTCTCGTCGAACAGCCTGCGCATGCGGGTGCCCGGCATGGGGTGGTCGCCGCCGGTGTCGTTGTTCATAGGTTCCTTCCGTACTTCGTGTATCTCGTGTATTCCCCGTGGCGGGTGCCGATGAGCGTGATCTGCGCGTCCACGATCCTTTTGCGCCGTTCGAGCTCGCGTATCCCCCGGTTCAGCCAGGCGGACAGTTCGACGCAGCCGACGGTGGCCGCGTCGCACCGGCGCAGGTCCCGGGCGACGCCTTCGAGCAGGAGCCCCTGGACCGCGAGCTGGATCACGCCGCTGTCCTTGAACTGCGTGGCGGCCTGTTCGAGCCGGTCGACGGGATTCGGGCCCGCGCTCATCGGGCGGTCCCGTCCGCCAGGCCCAGTTCGAGCCGTCGCAGCCGTTCCTCGAGTGCGTTGATGCGCATGGTCTGGGCGAGCACCACGCTCATCGGCGCGGGCCTTTCCTCCCTGCCGGCGTCGGGGGCCGGGGCATGCGGGCGCGTCGTCCCGGCTGCCGGCGGTTCGCGTTTCCATCTGGCGATGCATCGTTCGATGCGTTTGTTGCCGATGATGCGCGGGTCGAGCCCCGCCTCGCGGAAGATCCTGACGGGGCTTTCGCCCCGCCGGTAGCGTTCGATGGCCTCGCGTTTGAACGAGTCCTTGTAGGTGATGCGCGTGCGGGTGACCCATGCCACCGCGTCCAGTCCGGACAGCAATGCCATCTCGACGTCCGAGAACCCCGTCATGCCCATGGCGTCCCCGCCTCCGGTGCGATCCCTCCCGGGATTCCGGAGACTCGTCCGGCCGGTCTTTCTGTCCTGTGGTCCTGCATGTGCGGCTCCTTGCCTCTCCGGGGCCCTGCCTTGTGGCCCCTTCGCCCATGCCACCCGTGGCCCCTTCTATATCGGGGGATTCGATGCCGGCGTCTTTCGTTCCTCTTCATCCTCAGCCCGGCACATCCTCCGCGTGAATCACGCACGATCAGCTCACCGAGCACCCGCGTCCTCCTTCACATGCCGGCAGGAATGCGATCAGATGCCGGATGCAAACGGGATAGGCTCGGGAAGACCGAAGCCAATACCCCCGTGACACTCCCTAGAATCGGCTTGGTTCCGCCATATGTCCGCGTCCATGTCCCCCCTCAACACCTAGAATGCATATACAACCGATTAAGCCGTTACCCAATCAGATTTCCCGTCCGGTCGGGTTGGCGTAGTTGGCTTGCCAGCTGTTCGGAGTCTTCGAAGATAAGCCCTACGGGGAAACTCTTAAGCCCGAGAGGAAGACTAGCCGCCCCATCCGGCTAATACGCCCCACAAAGGCGAGATGGTGCCATGGGCACGCGAAAGAGTGCCGGGTCTTGCAGCGGACCAGACAGGGGGGCGACCGTCCCGGACGGTGGCCCCCCTGACGTATCTACAGGGGAATTCGATGCCGGAAGAAGAGACGAGCAAGAATAGACTACTCGGGCAGTTGGCCGACGAGGCGGCCCCAGCATACCGCAATCTGTATTCCAGGGGGATTCTGCTACTGTCCGGCGAGGATTGCGACGAGTTCGGTATCCTGTTCCCGAAGAGATGTTTCGCTCATCTTTGCGGATTCGAATTGTTCCGGGATGCGAGCCACCGTATTCCGGATCGGCAGGAACTATTTCTCAATGGGCTGTTGAAGGGCGATCTGCCCCGAAGCCGGGTGGATTATTCCGGTTCGCACACGCACAGGCCCCAATCATTCGAGGTGCGTCGTCGTCACGCCAGGCAGAAGACGGGCATCGCACGAATGGTGTTCGATCGTCTCGCTTCGGATCAGCTTGACGATGGTACCATGTATGCGGTCGATTCGGCCAAAAGCTCCGTGAAGATATTCATCGGCGAACAGGAGTGGTCCATCGGATTGGGACTCCAGCTTAATTCCAAATCGGAGAAGACCGGATTATATATTCCGGTCAGCATGGTGAAATCCAACGTCCTGTCGAAGGAAAACGCCAAAGCAGGCGGACGAATCTCCGTCATCACGCATGCGGAGCACAAGCTGATCTAATCTTACGGAACCGTTTTCCCACGTTGTGATGAGAACCGGCGGATCGCTCCGAAATCATGATGGGCCGGTCCATGTCCGTCTGGGACAAGGACCGGATGTCACCAGGTCCGGTCGGGTTGTATCACGGGCGGTGCGCTCCGGTCCCTGAGCCGGAATGATTGGGTCATTCGCGCATGGGCTCCCTCGAGCATCACGGTCCAGGTCGTCGGGGATACGGTCCTGAGCCCGATGCCGTTCTGGAACGCCAGGATGAGGTCGTTGCGGACCGGTGTCTGTCCCTTGTTTCGGTTCTCCACGGTGTAGCGCACTTCGAGCAGGTCCTTGCGGATGGCGTATTCCACATCCGTCAGGAGCAGCCCGTCATGCTCCCCGTATTCCAATGGACAGGGTGTGAATTCCGTGCCCAGTGGTACGTGCCATTCCCTCCATTCCAGATGGTCTTCCAGATGCATGCACAGCCAGGTGGCGAGGGATAGACCTCCCAGCACGATGATGGTCACGAATAGGATGACTTTCATAAAGGTTCCTCTTTTTAGGAGATTCGAGCGACATGAGCGAAAAAGACGGGAAGCGGGTTCTGAGTCCCGCGGAGAAGGCCGAGGCGGATGCCCCGACCAACAAGCAATGGCTCGATACCATCGGCGGCCCGACGGGAAGCCGCCGATGATTGTCCGATTCCGATGACCGTCGGCATTGTTTTATTGCCGATATCGGGCTGATGGCGGATAATCGGGATCATGAAGGATGGAATCAATCAATGCGGGGGTTCCGGCATCGAGTCCGTTGATCATTTCGACGGTGTCGGAATCGTCAGGATCAGACCAGTGGTCAATAAGGTGGAGATAAAGAGGGCCAAGCGTCTGATTGTCGAACAGATCCCTCATCTTGCCGATATAGAATTCCCAAAGCGGCCGGTCGAGGATGACGGCACGTTGAGGCCTCTTTTTATAGGGGCGTTCTCCAAGGACGGCCTCATAGGCGCCGCCTTCGTCACGCCAGGAATACAGGCAGCCCAGTCGTTCCTCGGGTATTTCTCCGCGTCGGCCGGAGCGTATCAGTGCGCGGAGCTTGTCAGGCGTACGGTCGCCGAAGTCGAGGGGATCGCAGTCGTCGACGAGTACAGGCGCAGGGGCGTCGCACTCGCCCTGAAAAGGTACATCGATGCCTGGGCCGCCGATCACGGCGCTTGTCTCGTATTGTCCGTGCCCACGAATGAGGCAGCGCGTGGCCTCAACGAGAAGTCCGGCCACCGCGTCCTGGAGCCCGATGTCCTTCTCATGCTTCAGGTCGTATATGCCGACGGCGGTCCCTGCTCCCTTCCCTTTGCTTTGGAACGTGGGCAGGAGGCAGGATACAGTTGCTGGGCATTCCTTCCAATCGCCAAACCTGGCGGGATGTCCGTCAGGGCGGGACAATGCCCTTCCGTCGCTTCCTCTCCTGGAGTATCCGGTGAGGAATACTTCGCCGTCAAGTGGGAGACCCGCGACGGTGACGGGAATTGGATCGCCACGACCAGCCGTTTGAGGGGCGTACGCGCCGACGTCATGGACTGATGCCATTCCATCAGGCCCCATGCCTGGCGCTTCGGCGTTCTTGTCTTCCTGATGATTCATTCCTCGTCCTTCCCCTGGCGAGCGGCCATGCATGGACTCATGGATTGGGCACGAGTCCGCGTGTTCGGGTGTCTTGGTTGAGCCGTCATTCTGCCTGCTCCAGTTGCCAGTTGCCGGCGAAGCAGCTGCCGCCGTGCGAGGCGCGGTAGTCGTGGAGTTCCCTCGATCGTTCGCTCTCCCGGCGGGCTTGTTCGGCCCGGGTTTTGCGGCCGGCGCGGAGCGCGAGCTCGGCGTAGCGTGCGGCTTGGCCGGGGTCCGGGTCGGGGTCGAGGCGCAGCCTGTCGGCGAGGGCGCGGATGGCGGTCGGCCCGTCGACGTCGGCGCCGATGCGGTCGGCGAGCATGCGGCGCGCCCGGGTCTCGTAGGATTCCGGCTCCGCCGGCCGGCTCTCCCCCGTGTCGCTTCCGGTGGGTTGGCTGGCGTCGGCATGCTCCCGGCGTCGGCGTTCGAGGGTTCGCTGGTCGCAGGTCAGGTCGTCGCGCAGTTCGTCGAACAGGCGGGCGAAGCGGCGTCCGGTGTCGACGCGTTTGGCCTGGAACCCGTTGTCGAGCGCGTGGTCGAGGACCCGTTCCATGAGCCCGCTCGTGTCGGGTTCGCCGGCGGCGTCGAGCCGTTCGACGAGCCGGGTCACGGCGTCGAGGTCGCGTGGGCCGGCTGGCCGCGGGGCCAGGCCCATGGCGGCCCGCCGGCCTTGGAGCCGTTCGACAAGCCGTTCGGCACGGGTTCGGGCGTCGATCCCTGTCGCGGGTTCGGGTTCGGCGTCCTGCCAGCGTTCGGTTCCGTCGCCCGTCGTGGCGTCCGTCGCACCGGTCCCGTCCGATGCGTCGATGATGGCGTCCGGCTGCTCTTCCCCGTCGCGGCTCTCCCCGTCGCGGGGAGATGCCTCCGTAGGAGGCAGAAGGGTTATTTGTTTGGTATTTGTTCTTTCTATAGGGGTGTCACTGGCGCCACCTCTGGAGGTGTCACTGGTGACACCCCTGGCCTGGCCGTCATCGTCCAGGGGTGTCATTTTGACACCTCTGTGTTTTGGCTTGTTTCCGCCGTTTTCCAGGGGTGTCATTTTGACACCCCTAAAACCGGCGCCTTTTGCCCCGTCCGTCGCGTCGACGCTTTCGAGCCGTTCGGCGCGTTCCGCCCTGGCCTGTCGTCCGGGTTTCTCGGACACGTGCTCGAGGGTCACGTTCATGCAGCATTCCCAGACGACGGACCGGTACGGGTCGGGCACGTAGTTGCCGTGCTCGTCCCATTGGGCGAGCTTCTGGTTGCCCCGGCGGATGCATCCCGTCTCCTCGAGCGCCTTCAGGGCACGTTTGACGCTGGATTCGCTCGTGTGCGCCTCGGCCATCAGGGTCTCCACGGTGGGCCATGCGCTGCGCCCGTCGGGCTGGCAGCGGTCGGCCAGGGCGATGAGCACGAGTCTGGCCGTGGCCGTGGGTGCGGGCGCCTCCCTGAGCGCCCATGACGTGCATTGCCAGCTCATGGTCTTGCCCCTTTCGTTTCGCGTTCCTTCTTGTGTTCCTGCATGAGCCTGTCGAACGCCTTGCTGGTGGGTTCCAGGCTTCCGTACCTGGCTCCCGCCGATGTGGAGGAGCGGCCCATGGTTTCCTCGTTCCTGTCTTTGTGTCCGTCATCGCGCATCGCCGGACAGCTCCTTCCCCGTGTTGGCGTCGAGGGCGGTTTCGAGGGTGCGGCACAGGTCCAATGCCTGGTCGAACCCGTCGAGCCATGCGCCTACCCAGTCCTGGGCGTCCCCGCCCCCGGCCGGCGTCATGTCGATGGTCTTGAGGCGTTCCACGGCCATGGCCTGCCGGTCGATCCGGCCGTTTCCGTCGATGATTATCCGCATCGTCTTCCGTTCCTTTCCCGTCGCCTCATCGGGCGAGCTCTTGCACCGTCATGCCCAATGTCGTCCGGGTCGGGTCGTGGCGTTTCCGCACCCTGTCGCACAGGGCGGGCGAGGGCATGCGCGCGAACATGCCGGGGTCCATGGCGCGGATCTCCCGTTCGTGGGAGACGAGCACGTCGATGACGTCCTGCACGCGGGCGCGCAGCAGATCATGCCATCTGCCGGGCCATGTCTCGCGCATCGCGGCGGAGCACACCATGGCCTCGTCGCCCGCGGCCTTGATGTACCGGGTGTGCGCGGGCAGGGCGAGGATCTCCTGGATCCATTGCCAGTCGTCGCCGCGGGCGGCGTCGATCTCGCCGGAGAGCATCCTCCATGCGTCGAACGTCGCGTCGAGCATGATCGACGCCTGTTCCCATGTCATGGGGATCGCGGGGATCTGCAGGGTGACGGCGTCGGGTTCGGCCCCCGCCGGGGCCGGCATCATCGTGGTCATGGTCGTTCCTTTCGTTCCTCTATGGTTCGCGGGCCTCGTCGTCCGGCTTCCCGTTGTCCTTTCGTTTGTTCTTTCACTCGTCCATCGCCGGTTTTCGGCCGATTACGGGCGCCTGTGCCGGCGCATGCCCTGAGGTAGGGGTAGCGGCCCAGTCTCGGGGTGGTCCCGTTGTGGTGGGCCTCGAGCCAGTGGCGGATCTCCCTGAGCAGGGGACGGGCGCGGTTCGAGGTCATGCACCGGGTCAGGATCCGTTTCCAGGCGGCCAGCCCCCATTCGGCCTGGACCGCGAGGGCGAGGGCCTCCATGTCCGTCTTGTATCCGGCACTGACCGGCAATGGGGCGTCCGCCGTGTCGCCGTCCCATTGCCGGTAGCTTTCCCGGTCGCCCGCGGCGGGCGATCCGGGGCTCTCGCCGTCGCCGTCGCGTCCCTCGAAGATGTCGGATGCGTCGCAGATCACGTCGGAGTCGGCGAGGGTCTGCTCGTGCCGGCGCCACCGTTCCCACGCCGTCCGGTCGTCCGGGTCCGTGGGCGGTTTCAGCCTTCCCGCGCGCCGTTCCGGGGTCTGGGTCATGCCCGTGCGGTGTTTGGGCCGTTGGGTTTTGAACCATTCGCCGACCACGGTGCCGGTGAGCTGGTTGACGAACGCGGCCAGGCTCGTCGCCCCTCCCTCGGCCCGGTCCGTGTTGGTGCGGTGCCAGTAGTCGAGCCGACGGATGGTGCGTATCGTCAGGTCGCTCATGACCTCGTCCGTGGCCCATGCCCAGTCGCGGCCCAGCTGCCGGCGCACGCGCGCCCGGTTGTCCTCCAGCGCGGCGTCGAGCCGGACGGCGGCCTGGTCGGCGAGGCGGGCTCGCATGAGCCTGGCCCCGGCTTGGTCCCCGTCGTTCTCGAGACGTTCGAGGGCTTTCAGGTCCATGGGGTCGGCGAGGCAGCGGACCAGCGTGTCCGTCAACGGTTCATCGCTTTTCCTCATGGTCAGAACCTTCCGGGATGCTCGCGGCGCAGCGTGTGCAGGCGCCGTTTGGCCGTGGTGGTGGACGAGGCGAGACCGTCGGCCACGGCCCGGGTCGAGGTGACCGTCTCGCCGTTGGCCTTCAGCCGGTCGGCCCATGCGAGCCATTCGTCGGGGTCGAAGCCGGCCGTCGCCTTGCGCGCCGGCTCACCGGCTTTTGGGCCGGCATCGTGGGCCGATCCCGTGTCGGAGGAACGGTCAGGGCCGGACATGGCCCCTTCGTGGGATTCCGCGGGCTCAGGTTCGGCGTGGCCCGCATGGCCCCCTGCCTCCGGGCCCGGCTGGCCCTTGGGATCCATCTCGGGTTTCCGGCCCATGCGGTCCTGGTCCGCAAGGTCCTGGTCCGCATGGGCCTGGTCCATGCGGACCATGTGGATTGTGGACTCCGTGGGCCTTGCGGACGTCGTGGTCGTGGACGTCACGGAGGGCCATGTGAGGTCCTGGTCGAACGGGATATCCTCCGGATCCCCTTTCCTTTCCCTGCCCTCGTCGGCTTCCGCCGGTGCCGGCGGGTCGAACAGGTAGCGGTCCAGCGGGTCGGCGGGCGCGGGTTCCGTGGCCTTGCCCGGCTCCGGTCCGGCCGTCGGCGTGGGGATGGCCCGCGGGTTTTCCGTCCGGACCGGTTCCGTGCCGGCCGTTTCCGGCGTGGCTGCGGCGGGTCCGGCGTGCCCGTCATCGGGGCCGGCGGCCTTGCCGGTGGTCCTGGCGAGTTTGTCCTGCCGGTCGCCGGCGATGATCACGATCAGATGCGTCGAGTAGAGCAGGGCGATGGGCGGGATGCTCATGATCGCGGGCGCACCCCACGTGGGGAGCATGCCGCCGGCGTTGAGCCATGCGTGCAACGCGTTGCCCGTCACGCTGAACAGGCTGAACAGCACGAGTCCGGCCCACGGGTACCAGCGTCCGCGGATGTGGCCTTTGCGGAATCCCCATGTCGCCCACGTGCACAGGAGGATCGTGCCGTCCACGCACAGGGGGCCTCCCCATGACAGGAGCGGGTTGATGCCGCTGGACACGAACACGAGCCTCAACGCGTCGAAGCTCAGCACGAACGCGATGACCGCGATCATCACGCCCACCGTCACGCCGGGCAGCATGCTCACGCTCTCCCGCCCGCCGGCGTTTCCGTTTTCCATGGTTTTCCTATCGTTCATACCGGTTCCTCTCCGGCCGGCCCTCATGGCCGGCCTTCTCTGCTAACGGGTCAGGCGCATTCCGACGCGACGGTCAGGATCTGGTCGAACAGGCCGTTGACCTCGTCCTGGTCGCGGCTGCGGTCGTTCTCGTCGGCGGGCCACATGTCCTCGAGGTCGTGGTCGACGAGGCGCATGAACGGGCCCACGTTGGCCAGCACGCCCTTGATGTCGCGGCCGGCGCGGGTGACGATCTCGTCGACGGCCTCGCTGCCCGGCTGCCACCGGCTGGAGCTCATCAGCTCCACGAGGCGTGCCAGTCCGGCGTTCGCGTCGCCCGCGGCGGTGCGGAACGCTTCCACGAAGTTCATGTCGTCCGCGGCGAGCCGGTCGCCTCCCAGGTCGATTGCAGTATTGTCGGGCAGCACGCCGATCGCGCCGGTCTCGTCGACCGGTGCGGGGGCCGCGGGTTCGAGTCCCTCGCTCATGCGCCGCATGGTCTCGCGTTTGATGCTCGTGCAGATCGTGGATTGCGCCATGTCGAGCCTGGCGGCGATCTCCTGCTGGGTCATGCCCTGGCCGCCCTCCTCGACGGGCAGGTTCATGTCATGGATCTTCGCGTCGAGTTCGAGGCGTTCCGCCGGCGTGAGCTCCGGCACACTGTATCGTTTGCCGTCCGCACCCACGACCGGCTTCGGCTTCGCGGAGGCACCCTTCGGGGATTTCGCGTTCTTTTTCAGCGCGCGGCCGACCGTCCTATCGCTCACCCCGAGCGCCGCGGCGAGGGCCACATTGCTGATCGGGTCCTCCTGGAAGCTGAGGATGAGGTTGGTGCGCTGCTGGACGGTCATACGGACCGCGTCGGCGGTGAACCTGTCCTGGCACATCCGGTTCCAGCCGATCAGTCCCGCGGGGTATCCGAGGGCGATCCAGGCGCGCCCGTCGTACGCCTGGGCGATCAGGTCGTGAAGGCGTTTCTGGCTTTTCGCGGTCTCGTAGAGCTGTTCCTGGATGTCGCCGACGAGCTGTTCGGCCTGCTCGCGCGTGAAATCGCTCTGGTCCGTGTCGACACCCATGTTGACGGGCAGGTGGTCGCGCGTGTATTCGATGACCGCGTCGCCTGCCGTGGCCTCCCCCGGTTCCGGCTCGTCTATGATGCGGATCGGCTCGGGCGCGCCCTCGGCCGGCTCCGGCTCCTCCACGGCGGGCACGTCGACGATCTCCACGTCCTGCCATGCGGGGGCATCCTGTGAATATCGGGGTTCGCCGGTGGTCGGCTGGGTGGGGTTGATGTAAGAATTGGTCATGATTGGCTCCTTCTGGTCCGACGATTGGTCTTCTGGTCCGACGATTGGTCTTCTGGTCCGACGATTGGTCTTCTGGTCCGACGATTGGTCTTCTGGTCCGACGATTGGTCGGGGTCGGTCTTGCCGGCTCCTTCTGATGTGATGATTGGTGGGGTTGGCTTCTGCTGGTTCCCTCGCCCGAGCCGGATTCGTCCGGCAAGGGGCAATGCAAATGGGTAAAGGATGGGACCATCGCCCGCACGCGAACGGCAATTCGCGTGCGGGCATTCTCTTTTTCACGGACCGTCCCGTGCGCCCGATATCACCTGTGGGACGCGTGGATGGATGGAACGGATATCGTCAAGACCAAACGATCGGCGGTCATGATGGAAGACAACACTGCGGGCTTCTCCCCCATCCTCCGCCGCCGTCTCATGACGGTGGACCGGATATCCGGGTTCCTGCAGGGCGCATCGATGCCCCTGCGTCCCCGTGTCTCCCCGATCGTGACGGTCCGAGCCGCGATTCGGTACGAGGAGCTGGCCCGTGACGAAACGGTGCTCGCGCGGCGGGCGCGTCTGGCCTGGTTGGCCTATCGCATGGCCATGGCCGATGGTCTGTTCCGCGATGTCGTGGATCCCGCCGTCATGGATGGGCTGCGTTGGATGCTGTCCACGGGGGTCACGGACGGCGAGCTGCATGATCCGGGTGTCATGTCCGGCTGCGTGCTCGCCGCCGCGATTTGTGACGACGCGTATGGGTTCGTCCTCGGCGTCGCTTCCGCGATTGCCGAGGAACGTCGATCCGCTGTGGCCGCCGTGGGCCGCACGCGCTTGTAGGGTTGGCATTCCTGGTTCTCTCTTTTCGCTGCAGATGGGTGGTGGATGGGTTTGTTTCGGGTAAGGGATGGTTGTTCATCCCACCGGGATGGGCCGGCAAGCCCGGTTCCCGGTGCGCGTGGGGACGGCAATCCCCGACGCAAGTCTCTTATGATGTTCGGCCGTGACGCTGCGCTCCACGACCTGGTCCTCGATACGGACGCCGGCGGCGCGCAGGAAACGGATGTCGCGTTCCACATGCTCGCCGCGCAGCAGCGTCGCACCGGATAGGATCCGTTCGATCCCATCCACGTAGATGTTCAACGGCAGACGGTTCGCCAGGTTCACGTTCACCCCTCCTGCCGGCACGCTCTTCCAGCCGTCTTCCCTGACGGGGTGGAAGAACGCGTCGAACACCGTGCGATGCGCCTGCCTGTCGACGATGCGCAATCCGACAATCTCCCCGCACTCGGGAGTCGGTCCGGTCACGCACAACCGAAGCCACAACACTCTTTCGCTCATGCGACGACCTCCCGACTTGCAGATTCTTGAAGACCTAACAGGTAATCCGTTGAGGTGTGTAGCAATAATGCACAAGACTTCACTTCTGGTGAAGTGAACGGGGCCTTACCTGCCAACTTTCTTGAAATCGACGCCTGGGTAACACCCAAATAATGGGCAAGATACTCCTGCGTCAGCTTATTTCGCTTCCTCTGCTCATCAATTCTATACGCAGTCACAACATCTTTATACTTCATGTGTATAAATATACGCATTTTCAACTATAAAGCAAATCACTTCGTATACAATTACGTATATGAACAATATTGAATCCACTCAAACCGCCGCCGCACAAGAATTCCAACGCATTGCGCGAGGCAATATTCGATTGCTTGTGGCTTTCTATAAACCCAAACAGGAGATCTTGGCCGCTGCCTTGAAAATAAAGCAGCCTTCCTTGAGTAGAAAACTCAACGGAAAGGCTGATTGGATGCCAGCAGATATTGCTAATGTTGCAGACTTCTTTGGAATACCGTTTTACGTACTGCTGACAACAGATAAACTCGCCGCATATCTGGTTCCTGGCGAATCCAATTATCAGCCTCGACAACATGTCGAGGCTGATAATGCAATTTCATTATCAACTCGTTATCAGGTGCAACATAATGTTGCACCTGATAATGCGGAGTCCCGTGAGCTCGCCGGTGCCGCCGGTCCACGCTACATCGTGAGGCCAGACGATGCCGAGAATACGAAAAAGCGCGGAGCGAACAATTCGCCCCGCGCCATCGTGATGCCGTATGACCCGGACTTTTTGGTGCCCTCGGTGGGACTCGAACCCACACTGCGCAGATTTTGAGGCTGCTTCCTCTACCAATTGGGATACGAGGGCGTGCCAAAGCACTCTGAAGAGAGTAGCATACCGATTCGACTCCCGCCACACAAGACACGCGCACCGCCACGGCATCCCCGCCTGACGGGCGTTCTGCGGCGTTCGGACGGGCCGCGCTCCCGCGTGTCGCCCACGCTTGCGCCCATGGCCCACGTCCCGAAGGCGGCGTGTGCGATCGACCGTTGCGAGGATCGCGCATCCCGCACCCGGCGATGATCGCCGTCCGGTACGCGAAGGCCCCCACCCCGCAGCGGGGTGAGGGCCTTTACGTACCGCACATCAGCGGTCAGCGGCTACACGACATCAGTCGCAGGCGCCGACGGTGTGCACGTAGATGGAGTCGGTGCGGCCCGGCTGGTGATCGCCCTGGGCGGAGCTCAGGATGACGATCTTGTCGCCGTCGACGACCTTGCCGGCGTCCTTGAGGATCTTGTCCGTGTAGATCATCAGATCCTTGCGGGACTTGTCGTGGTAGTCCTCCTTGAGCAGGAAGGCTTCGGTGCCCCAGGACAGAGCCAGCCAGTGGTA
>JAIJJM010000817.1 GCA_022728415.1 Collinsella sp.
CTGAATCAGGGACGCCAGCAGTTCAGCAGGGACGGTCACCTGGCGGTTTTCGCTCACGTTATTGATGATCTCCATCACCGCAGCGGAAGAAATACCGGATTCAGTCCGCTGGTCTTCCGGGATGTCCTCCATGCGCGCCAGGACGGTCCTGATTTCATGACCGGTCAGAGAAATTTCCATACCGTCAGCCAGTGCCTGAATCTCTTCCGGGGACCAGATAACCAGCATCAGCGGCGCGTCTCCCGGATACTTTGCTGCCAGCTCCCGGCATAGCGTTTCGCATGTTCCGTACATTCTCGTCTCCTTCTCAATCTTTAAAGCACGCATCCAGTTCCAGAATTTCGGTATATGCCTCCATCAGGAGGCGGTTTGCGCGAAACAGCGTCTGACGCACCAGACGTTCCGGCAGGGTGTCGGCATTAAAGCTGTACCGCTGCTCCATCTCATTCATGGTTGTACGCAGGTCGCACATGGCATTGGCCACCTCCGCCACTTCGGCGCGAAGTTTTTCGTGTCCGGCATAGTTCATTTACGCAGCCTCCGGCATAAACCAGTCATCATTAGCGGCCCCCTGCTGCATGGCCCGTTGTACGGCAGCCAGTCGTTGCTGTCCGGCACGGTGATACTGCTCAAGCAGCTCGATACCGATATACCGGCGTCCGGACTGGAGGGCGGCAACGCAGGTTGAGCCGCTGCCTGCAAACGGGTCCAGCACAATTGCGTTCGGGTGTGTGAAGCTCTCAATCAGCGGTTGCAGGCTGGTAACAGGCTTTTCCGTCGGGTGATGACGATTGCCTGAATATTTCCAGCCCAGCACGTCCGGCAGCGGGTTTTGTGGCAGACGTGGCCGGCCTTTTGCCAGGATGTAGGCGCATTCGTGGCGATAGCCCACATATGCGGCCTTCGATGTGTAGTTTTTGGTGAAGACCAGATGACCAACAACGCTGAATCCCGCATTTTTCCAGGCGGCCATAAAGCGATCGACGCGGTTCCAACCGTAGAAGCTCACCATTAACGCGTCTTTTTTCAGCACGCGGAACATTTCATTACAGGCCGGTTGCAGCCACTCATCGGTTTTATCGCCGGCGATGGTGCGCCCGGAACGGTCACGGAAACCGACGAGATATGGCGGGTCGGTGAGGATGAAATCAATGGCGTTATCAGGAATACGGGCCATAACATCGATGCAGTTACCGAGGACAAAACGGGACATACGAAACTCCTTCTCTTACAGAGGGCACCGGGAGGGCACCCCTGTGGTGCCCGTTCCCCGCTGCCTGTGGGCTGTTCACCGCGTCCGGTAACGGGTCAGGCCGACCGTGGAATACCGCAGCCGT
>JAIJJM010000818.1 GCA_022728415.1 Collinsella sp.
AACAACCTGTGGACCACCACGCTTACCGGCGCGCAGTTCAAGGAAGCGCTGGAACAGCAGTGGCAGACGAACGCGGACGGCAGCACGCCATCGCGCGCGTATCTGCAACTCGGACTGTCCCACAACGTGAGCTACACGTATGATCCGGATGCCGCGCAAGGCCATCACATCACCTCGGTGACCGTCAACGGTGAGCCTCTGGACCTGAAACGCAACTACCGTATCGGTTCGTTCAGCTTCCTGTTGGAGGGCGGCGATAACTTCCGCGCCTTCGCCCAAGGCACGAACACCAAGGACACCGGTCTGGTGGACCGCGATGCTTGGATCGACTATCTCAAGGACAACAATCCGGTTGCCCCGCGCTACGACCGCCGTGCAGTGGCCGTCACCGGTATCCCGACCGGTGCGGTCAAGGCCGGTGGCTCGTTCACCCTGCACTTCTCGAAGCTCACGCTCACCTCGCTGGGCGTGCCTGACGAGACGAAGCTGACCGCCACCATCGGCGAGCAGATGGTCGGCGAAGCACAGGTTGCGAATGGCGATACCGCCGAGCTCAAGGTCACGATTCCCGCCGGAACCAAGACCGGTGATATCAGCCTGACCGTGACCGGTGCGACCAATAAGACCACGGTCGCTCTGCCCGTTGCCGTTACCGGAGTGTCCACCGGGACGGACGACAAGGATAACGGCAACCATAGCGGTAGCGTCAATGCCAATGGCAGCACCAAGCCACAGCAGACCGAACGTACGGCCGATACCGGTGCCTCGGTTGCGTTGGTTGTGGTTCTGGCGACGCTGTTCGCTGCGGGTGGCGTCACCATCGTGGTCAAGCGTCATGATGCGGCGCGCAAGTAGCGCTTGAAGCCGCGTGCGCTGGTCGGATGCTTCAGCATGATGCCGACGATTTGCCGGTCGGTGATGATCTCTTTCTCGTAGCAGATCGTGCCGTCTTCCTGATAGCTCAGGTATATTTCGGGCCGTTTGCCGCTTCTTTATGTACTGCAAACGGACGGGGGATTGGCCGATAGGGATGAGAGAGAACGGAGAGAGTATGAAGTGCCAGGTATGTGGAACGGAGATGCCGGAGGGAAGCCGATTCTGCACGGAATGCGGTGCGCCGATGGCACAGTCTGCGCCAAGCCCAAGTCCTCAGTCGATGGATGGCCCAACGCTGGTACCGGCTGCTCCCCAGCAGGTGCCAGCGGGTTCGATGCCGCTGCCCCCAAGTTTCAACACGGCGACCGCACCTACTTCGACATTGTCGACGGCGCCAGGCAACGGTGGCGCTGCGCAGCCGCGTTCCGGTGGGTCTGCCGGAAAGAAGATATTGC
>JAIJJM010000042.1 GCA_022728415.1 Collinsella sp.
CGAGGCTATGGCCAGGTGCCGGGAGCTAGTTCCGCGTTGCGCTAGCTGCGGAAACGCGGGGTCCGTTCAGGCTGTTGCGTTGAGATTGAAAATCAACCAAAAGCTCGGCCCCCCTGGGACGGATCGATCGATTAGTGAAAAGAATGGAAGACCCACTCCCCCGGCCGCGACAGCGAGCGGGCTCCGGATGCCCCAGGTTGCCGCGAAAGAGGAGGGAAGCGTACTTTATGTACGCGACCGACGATTGAGGGGCAAGATGGGGCATCCGGGGCTCGCGCAGCGTCAACAAAAAACGCGGTTCGTTAGAACCGCGTAAGATAGTTGGAGCGGACAACGGGGCGTCCGCGTATCCGCTTCGCGGATCCGCACCGGCTTCGGCCGCCTGCCGGCGACCTCGCCAGCTCGCTACAAACGCTCCGCGTTTGCTTAACGCTCGCCCCCTCTCGGGTTCGAGCCCAGGCTATGGGTACAAAAAAGCCCGGCTACCGTCGTAGTCGGGCTATTGTGCTTGGAGCGGACAACGGGGCTCGAACCCGCGACCCCAACCTTGGCAAGGTTGTGCTCTACCAACTGAGCCATGTCCGCTTGCGGGTTATTAATTTACGCGAGTTGTCCAAAAGACGCAAGTACTTTTTTCAAAAAAGTTGTCTGCCGCATGCTCTTAGTAGCTAAACGCGCTAAAGCGATTGGCTAGGCACGCGATTCCAGCGCTCCACTAAACAGCTTCACCATCTGCACGCGCGTGCCGGCGCCGTCCGTACGACGACCAACCTCCACGTTATCGACGAGCATACGCATAAGCTTGATACCACGGCCGCGCTCCTCGGA
This sequence comes from Collinsella sp., assembly GCA_022728415.1. The sequence goes on from JAIJJM010000042.1 coordinate 829, forward strand.
TGCGACCGGCTCGCTCGTTTCATCGATAGAATAGCCGGCACCTCGATCAAGCACCTCAACCACAACGCGATCGCCATAGGCCTGAACCGTCAGGATGCACCCGATACCGCCTGCATGGTCATAGGCATTACCCAGCGCCTCCCCCGACGCCAATGCGACATCGTAGCGCTCGTCACGGCGCAACGGAAGCGACTCAAGGAGTTCGGCGATGCGATGTCGGTAGTATGGAAGATTCTCGATACCCTGACGGACCTCGACGCTCTTACTCCAGCGAGGCAGCTCCCCCACCGGAATGGCGGGAATAGACTCCCGTGCCGGCCCTGCGACATGAAGGATATCGACAAGACGAGCAATCTTCAAAAAGCGGACAACTTCATCTGATGCATTGACGAGCGAAAGCAGGCCTTCTCGTCTCATGAGCTCACGAGCGTGCGTAAGCAGAAATGCCAAGCCCGTCGAATCGATAAAGCTAACAGCCTGACAGTTGAAGACGACACGACGCACGCCGCGGCCAATCAAAGCATCCAACCGACGACGCAGCGCAGGCACCGTGGCGATGTCGATATCGCCTGGTGGCGTCAAAACCGCTATGTCATTCCACTCATTCATACGACCATGGTTCCCCAAAAGAGCTCGCTCGATGCATACGTATCTGCAACTGCGCAGATTTTGCCCATCAAATGCCGCGGCTTACAATCGTCCTCGTAAAAACTCAAGGGAGACCAGCGCGATGTCATCGTCCAGCGCCGATTCGGTAAATCGGTCAAGCTCGCCCAAGACCTTGCCGCAAATGCCCGACACGCCCTCCCCCGAAACAGAAAGCAGAAGATCGCGCAAGCGCTGCTCGCCAAAGAACGCTCCGATGCGGTCGCGGGCCTCAATCGTTCCATCCGTATACATGAAGAGCATGTCACCGGGGGCGAACGTAAACACGCCTGTCTCGTACACCATGCTCTCAAAGGCACCGATCACGCCCGATTGGCACCCAAGGAGCTCCACTTCTCCCCCGCAGGTCTCGCCGCCACCAAGCGGCGTCGACGACGGCCTAATGACCATAGTGGGAGGATGTCCCGCAGAGCAATAGGTAGCGCGACCCGCTTTAAGATCGATCTTGGCGATAAACGCCGTCACAAACGTCTCGACCCTCGAAAAGCCCATGAGCATGCTGTTAAGGGAGCGTGCCATGCGGGCCGGTCCAGCGCCTTCCCAGGCATAGGCCGTCAGGGCCGTCTTGACGAGCGCGGACATCGATGCGGCCTCAATGCCCTTGCCAGACACATCTCCCAGAATCATGACGGCGCAGTCGTCGGGAAGACGGATGAGCGTATAGAAATCGCCGCCGACCAACGCCGAGTTCGTGGCCGACAGGTATACCGAATCGGTTGCGATACCCGGAACATCCCCCAGGGAATTTCTCATGCCGATCTGGAGGGTCTGAGCGATATGGCGCTCCTCGCGCTTTTGAGATTCGCCTTCGTAGATCAGTTCAAAGTCATGCGCCAAGTGCACCAAGTAGTCGTATTCAAGGTCATCAATCGGCTCTTGGCTACCATCACGAAGCAGCAGCGCACGCGTCGTCGGGCTCTTCGCAAAGGAAGCAGGAACAATCGCGTCGTTACTGTGCTTGCCATCACCCTCAGAGCGCGGGCGCCCCGCCTCGATGCCGGTGTCGACGTAGAGACCTTGACAAGGCAGGCCATGCGCCCTAAGCCAGCCTCCCATAGGCATCGATTCGTCAACGCGCGTTATACGGACGTGTTTAAGGTCCTCGGCACTCGTGCCGCCCAAAACAGATGCCTCAAAGCCATCAGGGCCAGCCCCCAGACGTGCCGCCGGCGCCATCATGGAAAAGAAAAGTTTCTCGGGATCGTCCGGCAAAGCAACGCGACTGCCGCCTTCAAAATCTATGACGTAGGAATCCAGACTGGCGTCATACTCAACAGGACAAAAATGGCAGTTGAGCATATTGCAGATCTCGGACGATACCGCATGGGTAGCCGCGGCGGGATCGTCTAGAAAGGTAAACAACTCATCACGCAAGACATTGAGCGAGCGGCCAAGCTCGGCCGTGCGACGAGAGCGCAGGCTCGATGCCATGCCGACCAGCTGGATAGACAGGTAATCGCAAATAACCTCGAGCACATTAACGTCATAGGCGAGCGGTGCCTGGGGGCGTTTCCAACCAACTTCCAGCACGCCAAGGATCTGCGTACCGTAAAAAACGGGAAGACAGATCTCGCTGCGGTACGGAGGCATATCCTGCACGCGCAACAGGTGCTTAGAACGATTGTCGAGGTCCATGAACATACCGGAGGCGGCCCTATCGCCCTCAAGGTCCTGTTGAATCGACAGGCGACAGGCACGCGACTCGCGAAGAACATACGTCGGAATGCCAGCGCCATACGGCAAAAACTCGGGCAGGTAGCTGTCATGCAGCTCCCTGGAAACACCGCGAAGCTTAAAACCGCCGCTCTCAGAAAAATAAATGGCAGCGCCCGAGGCATCGAGGGTTCCTACGAGCTGGTTCAAAACGGTATCTAACAAACTAGGCAGCTCATCGGAGCCCACCGTGCTCATAATGACCGAGAGCGTGCCCGAGAGGCGCTTATTCGCCACTCTCAGTTCCGAAAGCGCACGCTTGAGCTGGCGGTCGTGCGAATACTGTTCTTCGATGCTATGGAGCGCCACCAGAACACGCGGTGCACGGCGGCCAAAGATGCGAGACGGTGTAACCGAGCCGGCACACACCAGGACGGGAATAAATGAGCCGTCACTCAGCTTGAGCATCAACTCGCTCTTTGTTCCATTGATCTCAAAAGGAAGACGATGCGCTGTCGCGCGTTCAAATGCCGACGAGTACAGGAGGTCTTTAACATCTCCGTTGATCACAGCGGAACGCTCCTCGCACATCAAGTCGAGCAAGCGATTATTTACATGCAAAATGGTTCCGTCAAGCTCACAGACAATGACAGCATCGCTCGTAATCTCGACCAATTGGGCAACGTCTGCCCACTCGTTGCGCTCAAGCGTTTCCATCGTGAACCTCACCGTCTATCGGTAACAAAAAAGCCTCCAAAGAGGCTTCTCAATTGCGATGGTGTCGGAGGCGGGACTTGAACCCGCATGACCAAAAAGCGGTCACTAGCACCTCAAGCTAGCGCGTCTGCCAATTCCGCCACTCCGACATGCTATGTTGTTGATCGCGGTTCGTTCTGTTGAACCCGCGCGTTCAACGAGGAAGATAATAACCTATGATTCGAGAACTGTGCAAGCACTTTTTTCAAAAAAGTTTACGAATTTGTAAATGCGCAGGTAGACTGACCTGTTCGGGCAGGAATGAGGTTGCTTTCCAACGCGTCCTCGGGCATGCAGCATTATTTTGATCCGCGCTTCGCGCTACAAAATAATGCCGCCCCCTGCGGAATGCGTTGGAAAGCAACCTCATTCCTGCCCTAGGGGCACGTACTTCAGGCACAGTTCTCAAACATGTTCTGGGGGCTGATGCAAATTTGGTGGCTCGGCTTTGCCGAGCCCTTATATAAGGAGGCCGGAGCAAAAGCTCCGGCCTCGCTCAATTTCTTATTAGATTAAGTGAGCGATCAGGAATCGCACTCCCCCCTGCCGAGTTACCGCAGGGCCCGCCCTGGTGTTACTTTTCAGAACATCCCGCAGGACGGAGGAAGCCCCGCAGCGCGTAGCGCGCGGCGGGGCTTCCGACATGTCCGAGGACGTTCTGAAAAGTAACACCAGGGCGGGCCCGGACGAGAACAACCGACTACAGGTCGATGTGCGATTCCTTGATCGGGAACGGCTCCGCGAAGTGGCACGCGCAGCAGTGGCCCGGGGCAACTTCCTTAAACTCGGGAAGCTTCTCGGAGCAGATACCCTGCGCGATCGGGCAGCGCGTGTGGAAACGGCAGCCGGTCGGCGGATCCAGCGGCGACGGCGGATCGCCAGCGAGAATGATGCGCTTACGGGTCTTCTGGATATCGGGATCGGGAACCGGCACGGCAGACAGCAGCGACTGCGTGTACGGATGGTGAGGCTCGCTGTAGAGCGTCTTCCAGTCCGAGACCTCGACCATCTTACCCAGATACATAACGGCAACGCGATCGGAGATATGCTGCACGACGGACAAGTCGTGGGCGATAAACAGATACGCCGTGCCAAACTTGTCCTGGAGCTCCTTGAGCAGGTTTAAAACCTGAGCCTGAATGGATACATCCAGAGCGGAAACCGGCTCGTCGCAGATAATCAGCTTGGGCTTCAGCGCAAATGCGCGGGCAATGCCGACACGCTGACGCTGACCGCCGGAGAACTCATGAGGATAGCGGTTGATGTGCTCGGGGTTCAGTCCGACAACGTCGAGAAGCTCGCGGACACGCTCAATGCGCTCCTCCTTGGTTCCCACGCCGTGGATGGTCATGGGCTCGGAGACGATCTCGCCGATAGTCATACGAGGGTTGAGCGAAGCATAAGGATCCTGGAAGATAAACTGCATCTCACGACGCATGTCCTTGATCTCGTGCTTGCTCATCTCGGCAACATCTTTGCCCTGGAAGAACACCTTACCAGCGGTCGGCTTGGTCAAGCGCATGATGGTGCGGCCCGTCGTGGACTTGCCGCAACCAGACTCGCCAACCAGACCAAAGGTCTCGCCAGGATAAATCTCAAAAGAGATGTCATTTACAGCAGAGACGACGCGCTTGGAAAAACGCTTGGCGAACATGCCGGACTCTGCAGGGAACTCCTTAGAGAGGTGCTCGACCTTCAGCAGCGGAGTGCGCGTGTTTTTGTCTGCCATTTACGCCTCGCCTCCCTTCTTGAAATCCTTGCGCGTACGGGACGTCTCAGGAGCGTTCTTGAGGAACTCGGGGTCGCCGGCGTAGTGGCACGCAGAATAGTGACCGGACTCGATGACAACACGCTCGGGGCGCTGCTTGCGGCACTTATCCGTCGCATAGGGACAACGAGGCGAGAACACGCAGCCCTCGGGCAGGTTCATGAGCGAAGGCGGGTTGCCGTGAATCGGCGTCAGCGGCTTCTTCTCATCGATAGCCTGCTCCGGGATGGAGCGGATAAGGCCCCAGGTGTAGGGATGGCGGCTCTCGTAGAAGATTTCCTCAGCAGTACCGAACTCGACGGGACGGCCGGCGTACATAACCATGATCTTGTCGGCCATATCGGCGACAACGCCCAGGTCATGGGTAATCATGATGATGGCGTTACCGTTCTTCTTCTGCATTTCCTGCATAAGCTCAATAATCTGAGCCTGAATGGTAACGTCCAGGGCAGTCGTGGGTTCGTCGGCAATCAGAATATCGGGGTCGCAGGCAAGGGCCATGGCGATCATGACACGCTGACGCATGCCACCAGAGAACTGGTGCGGATACTCATTGACGCGCTTCTCGGGCTCAGGAATGCCAACGAGTTCCAAAAGCTCGGTGGCGCGCTTGAGTGCCTCCTGCTTGGAGTAGCCACGGTGCAGACGAAGGCCCTCGCCTACCTGCTTGCCGATCTTATAGACCGGGTTCAAGGAGGTCATAGGATCCTGGAAGATCATCGCGATATCGTTGCCGCGAATGTGCTGCATCTCTTCCTCGGTCATCTCGAGGATGGAGCGACCGCGATAGCGAACGTCACCGCCCTCGATCTTTCCCGGAGGCATCGAGATAAGGCCCATGATGGTCATGGCGGTCACGGACTTACCAGAGCCGGACTCACCGACGACACCAAGGGTCTCGCCGCGATCGAGCGTGTAGGACACACCGTCGACAGCGCGAACGACGCCATCCTCGGTATGAAAATACATCTTAAGGTCATCGACCTCGAGCAGATGCTGGCCCTCGGGAACCGGCTGGTCCTTCAGGTCCACATAGTTCTTGTTCTTCTTCATCCTTATGCGTCCTTCATCTTGACGTCGAGGGCGTCGCGCAGACCGTCACCCAGCAGGGTGAAGGCGAGCACCGTCGTAAGAATTGCCAGACCGGGCATGATCATCATCCAGGGGGCGGTCATCAGATATTGCTGACCGTCCTGAATCATCGAGCCCCAAGAAGGCGTAGGCGGAATAACGCCCATCCCAAGGTAGGACAGAGCGGACTCGGTCAGAATGGCACCACCGATATTCATGGTCGCGTAGACCACGATGGAGGCAACGGAGTTCGGGAAGATGTGACGCACGACAATACGAGCATCAGATGCACCCATCGCGCGCGCAGCGTCAACATAGTCGTTTTCCTTGACCGTCAAAATTGCAGAGCGGAAGACACGCGCAATCGAAGGCCAGCCGAGAATACCGATGGCGATAAAGACGTTCTGAAGGCCACGGCCGATGACGGCGATCATGGCGACGACGAACAGCACGTACGGGAACGCCAGGAAGATGTCCGCACAGCGCATGATGATCGTATCCCAGATGCCGCCGTAGAAGCCGGCGAGGGCGCCCATGACTAGACCGATGACCGTCGAGATGGCAGTCGCCATAATACCGACGGAAAGCGAAACGCGTGCACCGTAGATTACACGGACCAAAATGTCGCGGCCAAGAGCGTCGGTGCCAAACGGATGCTCGGCGCACGGAGCCATAAGCGCCGTCTTCGCCATAGTGGTCGAGTCGGAGGCAGTCGGAGAACCGAGCCAAGGCTGGGCCCACAGATCGGCAGTCAGCGCAATGAGAACGACGATGACGATCCAGCAGACGCCGATGACGGCGAGCTTGTTCTTACGAAGACGCTTGAAAGCGTCACCCCACAGTGTGCGGGACTTAGCGGGAGCAGACGCGGCCTCGGTGGCGGTAGCCTGCTCCTGAGACTGAGAATCAGTTTCCTGCATGAGACGTACCTCCCTTAGGCTTTATCCGACGGACCGCCAAGGCGGATGCGCGGGTCGAGGAATGCATAGCTGATGTCGACGAGCAGGTTAATCACCATAACGACGACGACGATGAGCGTAACGCCGCCCATCACGACGGGCCAGTCGCGCATGCTAATGGCGCGATAGACCTCATAGCCGATGCCGGGCCAGTTAAAGACCGTCTCGGTCAGGATGGCGCCCGAAAGCATGGCGCCAAAGTCGACACCAATATAGGTAACGACCGGGATGAGTGCATTCTTAAGCGCATGCTTGATGATGATCGCGCGATTGGAGAGTCCCTTGGCCTTTGCCGTACGGATGTAATCCTGGTTCATGACGTCGAGCAGCTGCGAGCGCATAATGCGGGCGGCATAGGCGGTCGAAACCGAAGCCAGCGTAATGGTCGGAAGCACATAGTGCATCCAATCTTGATACTGAGAGCTGGCACCGCCGGCACCCGAGATCGGCATGGAGAACGCACCGCCCGTGGCGTCCTTGAGCACGACGCCAAAGAACAGCTGCAGCAACATACCGAGCCAGAAGGCCGGGACGGCAACGAGGATCGACGTGGTGAGCGTTACCAAAATATCCCAGAAGGAATAACGCTTTACCGCCGAAATGATACCCGCACCGATACCCATGATTGCCTCGAGTACGATGGCGCACGCGGCAAGTTTGATCGTATACGGATACTTCTGGGCAAAGATTTCCGTAACCGGCAGCTTGCGCTGATACGAATTGCCCAGATCGCCATGAAGCAGGCCGTTCATGTAATACAAGTAACGGTCCACGAGCGACGTTTGAACGGGGTCGCCGTTCTCGTCAAGGATCGCGTTGCCGTCCTCGTCCGACTGGACCAGGTGATAGCGGACGCGAAGCTGAAGCTCCACCTCGGGGGACAGAGCCTTGTCTCCACCGATCAGCTTGATCGGATCTCCCGGCACGATATTCTGGAGGGCGAACAGAATCAGCGTAACGCCCAAAAATACCGGGATGAACTGAAGCACACGTTTAACGATGTACTTACCCATACCACTCCCCTATCTAGGGATTAACCTAAATGGGATGCCGATCGCCAGACCGGCATCCCAAAATTACCACAAGCCAGTCTACCCTAGGTTAGGGAGAACTGTATGTTTCCCATGAGGTCTACGTAAAAACTTGACCATCATGGAAGCTGCAAAACCCTTAGGCGAGCTCAGCGGTACTCAGATCGGCGTGCTTCTGCGGATCGACATAGAGGTGCTTGATGCGATCGGAGCCGGCGAGGGTGTGCGTATAGAACATCACCGGGATGACCGGGCAGTCGGCGGAGACCATTGCGTCGGCCTCCTGCATCTTGGCGATACGCTCCTTGTCATCAACGGTAGTGCGAGCCTCATTGACCTTAGCGTCAAACTCGGGGTTATTGTAACCGGATTTGTTGTCGCCACCGAGAGAGTTGGAGTCGAACAGCGGGTACAGGAAGTTGTCCATGATCGGATAGTCAGCGGTCCAACCCAGACGACCAAACTGATAGTTCATGTTCAAATACTGCTCGAGCAGGGCAGACCACTCGGGGGTATCGGAAGTAACGTTAATGCCAACCTTGGCGAGGTCGCCGATAATGGACTCCATGATCTCCTTGTGGCCACCGTCCTGGTTGTAGGACAGGGTCACGTTAATGCCACGGTCGCCATTGGCGCCAGCAGGAGCAACCTTATCGAGGTACTCTTTAGCCTTGTCGACGTCGTAGGCAGCAAACTCCCAAGCGCCCTCTTTGTAGCCGGCGATTCCCGGAGGAACGATACCGTCGGCGGGGGTACGGGTACCCTTGAAGAGGGTCTTGCAGATGGCCTCACGGTTGATAGCAAGGGAGATACCCTTGCGCAGGTCGGCGTTGTTGAACGGCTCGGCTGTGTTGTTGCAGACCAGATAGTAGGTGGCAGGCTCGGCGCCGAGCAGCATGTGCTGGCCGTCACCCATGGTGTAGCCATCCTTGGACTCGCCACGATCCTTCTTGGCAGCATTGATCTGTGCAACGGGAACGTCGCAGACATCGAGGTTGCCAGCCTGGAACTCCTTGTAAGCGGTCTCAACGTCCTTGATGATCTGGAAGTGGATGGCGTCGATCTTGGCCTTGTCGCCATAGTAATCGTCGAACTTCTTGAGGTTGATCTCCTGACCATCCTCCCACTTGCCGTCCATCTGGAAGGGACCATTGCCGATCGGGGCGAGGTAGAACGACTTGGCATCGGACTCGGCGCACTCGGGAACCGGGGACAGAGCCGGATGAGAGGCGACGTAGGGGAAATCGGCGTATGCGGAAGCCAGCTTAACGACGAGGGTCTCATCGTCGGGGCAGGTAACGCCGGTCAGCTCGGTAGCATTGCCAGCGACCAGATCGTCATAGCCCTCGACCATGGAAAGGTGATAGGAGATCTCGGAAGGACCATACTCTTTAGCGATGGCCGACTTGGTGTTGACCAGACGTTCCCAGCCAAGCTTGAAGGACTTGGAGGTGACGTCGTCGCCGTTATGGAACTTGGCCTTCTTGAGCTTGAAGGTGAACTCGGTGGCGTCGTCGTTGGCCTCGAAGGACTCGCAAGCCAGCGGGACGATCTCGCCCTTCTCGAAGTCGTACTCGGTCAGAGCGTCAAACAGCTGGTACTCGACCTGGGTGCCCTGATCCTCCTGGACGTTGTAGGGTTCGATGCAGACCGGGTTGTTGATGTAGAAGTTCAGCGTCGAACCGGAACCGGAACCGGAAGCGTCGCCACCCTTCTTGCCGCATGCGGCAAG
>JAIJJM010000819.1 GCA_022728415.1 Collinsella sp.
TCGCATTGGATGTACAGGTATGCGACCAGGACGAGCCAGCAGATGACGGTCTTGTGCCAGACGCCGGATTCGCCCGAACCCGCGCCGGCAACGCCATCACCACTATTGCCCCCGGCAACATCAGCAACGTCGGCAACGTCGGTGACACAAACACCGTGCGCCAGCCCGTCGGACGATGCGCCATCCGCACCGCCACGGCATACCGTCCTCCCGCGCGTCATGCAGACCATCGAGGCTCCGACCAGCATGGCCAGCCCGATCAGCCCGTATTCGGCGATGACGCTGGTATACGCGCACATCGTCCACACCGTGTCCGCGTTCACGCCGGCCGCGAATCCCGTGGCCGCGCCGCCGTTCATACCAAGACCGTCCAGCAGCCGTCCGGCTTTGGCCGCGCCGGCCCACACCGCATTGATGATGTTGCCCGCGCCATAACCGGTGAGCAGCGTCCACGGATGGGTGAGCAATCCGCATATCGGATCGAGGCTTTGGTAGATCCGCGCGAAGAACGAGCCGTCTCCCTCGGCCCCGTTCTCCGCGATGGCGGAGAGTCTGGAATCCGCCAGCACACCCAGCAGGCCCAGTGCGCATGCGCCGAGAATCTGCAGCATGCCCCGGACGCGGCGTGCGCCGTCATGCCAATCGGTGCGCGTCACAAGGGCGATCAGCAACGCCACGACGGAATCGATGACGATTCTGGTGCCGGCTTGCATGAGCACCGCGCCGACGGCATACGTGACGATGAGGTCACGCAGCCGTTTGGCGTAGATGCGGTCGCGCCCGCGCATGAGCCACATGAGCGGAAGCAGTATGCCGAACAGGTGCATGCCGATATAGCTGGGCTCGGCGAACAGGAACTGCGGACGGCCGCCGCCCCACACCGAGTTGTCGCTGATGTATTGCCGGTACATGAGGTGCGAGAAATAGTCGGTCAACGGTTTGGCGCGCAGACGGATGGACAGCCATTGCACGACGCCCACTCCGAAGGAAACCCAGTATGATGCGATGAGAATCCGCAATGGCGTACGCCACGGAATGCGTTTGATGTCGAACGCAAGGGCGATCGCACCCAAAGTGGCGAGCACGCCCAGCAATCCGGTGATGCTCATGAACGCGGCGTTGAGGTGGATGCCGAACTTCAGCCATCCCGGGATGGACAGGATTATGCAGGCCACCGGCAGGAGGAACATTGGCAGGTACCGGTTGGCTACGATGCGCAGTTGACGCCAATTGCATAGGCAGTACACGGCGAACAGCGCCGGACTGATTGGCGACCAGAACGGCGCGTACAGGCCAAGCGTGGTGCCGTCCACCGGAAGAAAAGCGA
>JAIJJM010000820.1 GCA_022728415.1 Collinsella sp.
ACCATCAACCTGACCGGTGACAAGAACGTCAAGACCTTCACCGACTTCTGGCAGAAGATGATCGACGAAGACCTCATCGACACCAAGACCGTCGGCTGGACCGACGATTGGAACAAGGGTCTGGATGACGGCTCCATCGCATCCCTGCTGACCGGCGCTTGGATGCCGTACAACCTGCTTTCCGGCGCTCCGAACGGTGACGGCAAGTGGCGCATCGCCCAGATGCCGACCGCAGACGGCTCCGAGACCAACTCCGAGAACGGTGGTTCCTCGCTGGCCATCGTGAAGTCCGACGACAAGGCCAAGGTCGCCGCCGCCTACAAGTTCATGGAATACGCCTGCCACGACGCCGAGGGCATTAAGACCCGTGTTGACGGCGGTGCCTTCCCGGCCGACAACGACACCCTCAAGTCCAACGACTTCCTCAACATGACCTCCCTGACCGACTCCGACGGCAAGGCCCACGAGTACTTCGGCGGTCAGAAGTTCAACGAGGAGCTGGCCAAGGCCGCAGCCAATGTGTCCACCGGCTACAAGTTCCTGCCCTTCGAGGTCTACGCTCGCGGCAAGTTCGGCGACTACGCCGGCGATGCCTACACCGGCAAGACCACGCTCTCCGATGCCGTGGCTTCCTGGCAGAAGGACCTGCAGGATTACGCCAAGCAGCAGGGCTACCAGGTGAAGTAACGGCAATCACAGCAGACTTCCTCCTGTGGTTTCTGTAGCGGGAGGTTGCGATAACAGGATCGGGCACTCTTCGGAGCGCCCGATTTTCTTATGCCATGGGAGCAGTGGCGCGCGGATTGCGATACCAAGATGGCGTGTTGCCGAAGAATGTGTATAATAAAAGATGTTATCGCAACCATAGCTACAAAGTGGCGAAACAAAGCCGTTTTGTGACTACTGAACCATAGAGTGATGGTTCACGATAGCATGACGACGAGGAGAGTTGCCATGCTGTTGTGGTGACAATCACTGCAGACCGCCGAAAGGCGATCCAAGGAAGGAGAACAGAACGATGAAGTTCACCGTTGCTAAGAAGGCCATTGCACTTACCGGTGCGGTTGCCATGCTGGGTTCCGTTGCCGCCTGCGGTTCCGACACCGCCAGTGGCAAGCCGGCTCAAGATAAGGACGTTACCGAAATCACCGTGTGGGCTTGGGAGCCCACGCTGACCCAGGTTGCCAAGGACTTCACCAAGAAGACCGGCATCAAGGTCGATCTCAAGAACGTCGGCACCAACACCAAGGAATACACCCAGCTTGATAACGCCATCGAGGCTGGCTCCGGTGCTCCGGACGTCGCTCAGGTTGAGTACTACGCC
>JAIJJM010000821.1 GCA_022728415.1 Collinsella sp.
GACGTTGTTGCGGTTGCGGTCCATCTCGATGACGCGGGCCTCGATGCGGGTACCCATGTAGGAGGTGAGGTCCTTGACACGACGGAGATCGACGAGGGAAGCAGGAAGGAAGCCACGCAGGCCGATGTCGAGGATCAGGCCACCCTTGACAACCTCAATAACCTCGCCCTCGACGTTCTCGCCGGAGTTGAACTTCTCCTCGATGCGGTTCCAAGCACGCTCGTACTCGGCACGCTTCTTGGACAGGACCAGACGACCGTCCTTGTCCTCCTTCTGGAGAACCAGGGCCTCGATGGGATCACCAAGTGCAACGATGTCTGCAGGGTTAGCGTCCTTACGGATGGACAGCTCGCGGACCGGGATAACGCCCTCGGACTTGAATCCGATGTCAACGAGCACCTCGTCATGCTCGATCTTAACGACAGTGCCGTTAACGAGATCGCCCTCATCAAAGTCGGTAATCGTACCGTCGATGAGGTTGTTCATCTCCTCCTCGTTGACATCGTCAAGAGAGAAAATGGACGAGTTCTGAATCTCACTCAAAGGTGGACCCCTTTCGAACTACGGGGCCCCGATTGCTAGGACCTACAGAAGGGTGCGACAAGCACACAACGTTTAGGAACACTCGGGAGCCGACAGATACTAATGTGACGCTTATGCAATCACGTTCGTATAGGTTACGGGGAAATGGGTTCGATTTCAAGCGTGAACTGCGTTTTTTTACTCGTGTGGAAACTTTTTTCGTAATCTTATGGACAGGTGTCTCCACAACTTGACGATAAGCAGTTTGCCCATACGCCTTTGGGGTAAAGTATCCCAGACATACAATTCTGGAACGATTTTTCGAGAAAGGTGCCCGCGTGCTCAAAGCAGTCGTTTTCGATATGGACGAAACGCTTCTTAGCATTAACCTCAACGCGTTCATCCTTCGGTATTTTAAGGATGTCTCGTCGATGCTCGCGGATATCGGGCGACGCAGCCGCGGTGGCACGATGGCGCGCCTGGGCACGATTCTGGTCGACCTCAACGCCAATCGTCGAAGCGGTACGGATAATCGCACCAATCTTGAGTTCTACCAAGAAGAGGTTGAGCGCCGGTGCGGCATTTGCCTCTCGGACCCACTCATCTACGAGGCGTTTACCTACTACGATCGCGAAGTCCTGCCGTACAAGAACGATGACGTAATCAATGCGAAAGCCATGCCGGGTGCGCACGCCGCGCTTCACGCGGTACAGAACGCGGGCCTGCGCTGCGCGCTCTTTACGAACCCCAGTTTTCCCCAAGGCGCCATCGAGTGCCGCATGGGCTGGGGCGACCTGG
>JAIJJM010000822.1 GCA_022728415.1 Collinsella sp.
CGGGGTGTCTGGTTTGAATCTGAGGTTGACGGCCCGTCCCTCGTTCTTCTGCTTTTGGTTCTTTCCGCTCATGAACATGTCGGTGGCCCAGCCGGTCAGGTCCTGTCCGTCGATGACGGTGCCGCGGGGGAGTCCGACGATCATCTTCGGCCAGTCGCGTCCGTCCTTCGCGTGCAATATATAGGTGTGCGCGAGCCTGTTCGCCACCCACGCGTTCGGCCAGACCTGTCTCGTGGCCGTGGTCGCGTGCGCCGGTTCCTGCCGTTCCGGCGTCTCGTCCGCGGGATCGGCGGACCGTCCGGGCCGCTCCTGCTGGGGGAGTGCTGGCGTCGGTGAGACGGGGCGGCCCTGGAGGATCGAGATGGCGGCCTGGTCGGTGAACTCGTTCCAGTCCGGGGCATGTCGACCGTCGTTCAGGTTCAGCAGCGGCTTCTGTTCCAGTCCTGGTTTGAGCAGTCCGTTGCGCATGACGCGGCCGGTCATGCCGTGGGCGACTGGTCCGCCGTCCTGTTCGCGCCAGTGCTGGTATTCGTCCCGGTAGATGCGGCTTTGGGTGAGCAGTTCGCCGTCGCTCATGGTTTTGGCGGGGAAGGACTCGCTCATGTCCTCGCTGTGGCTGATGGTCGTGACCTGCATGCTCAGGTCGTCGTATTGCAGATGCTTGAAGCTCATCGCGTCGAACAGTCCCTGCTGGTTCCGATGCCAGGAGAAGACCATGAGGTCGTACCCGTTGTCCTCCAGGAAGAACACGCAGGGGCGCGGCTCGTGCTCGACCGCGTTCTGCATGAGGCTGGCCTGGAGCAGGTCGGGGTCGAGTCGGCCCGCCGCGGACGCGGCCACGGCGAGGCTGGCACTCCACCCCATCGGGAGCGGCCGGCTGGTCGTCGGATCCGTCATGCGGTACTCGCCCGGCGTGGTCACGGTGTCCCACCGGTCGGGATGGCGGTGGTTCCATTGTTCGATGCCCGCGAGCATCGCGTCCATCGGGCTCTGCCCGTCCGTCGGTCTGATGGCGAAGGATTCGGTGGCGCGGGTCACGTCGCCGGCGATTGTGTTCCGGTGCGCGATGATGTCTCCCGGATCGTAGATCATGCCCACCGAATCCTCGCCGGCCGTCCTTGCCGTGCCGGCCGTCCAGATCGTGTCGCCGGACGAGGCCCACATGGTCACCGGCCATGGGGTCGGGTCGTTGGTTCCGTTGATGGTGTCCTGGAAGATCGCGGCGCGTTTCGTCGACTGTTCCTGCTGGTTCATTGTGGTTTCCTTTCAGCGGCCCTTGCGGGGCGTGCGGTCCCTGTTCTGGGTGGGTGGCATGTG